>NZ_JBKYAR010000003.1:0-109103 GCF_047023275.1 Faecalibacillus sp.
GACGTTGTGTTTCATTCTTTCTCGTTCAGTTTTCAATGTCCTCTCACTCGTCTCTCTCGTCGAGTGCCCATTTATATTACCATCTCTTCTTTCTTTTGTAAAGCTTTTTCTCTATCTTTTTTTCCTTTTTTCTCTGTTTCCTCCTTTTTTTCCCTTTTCATCGATATTTTTTTGAATTATTTTTGATAATTAATAGTATTTTTCTTATTTTTATTTAATAATTTATTAAAAAAATCCATTTGGATAATTCCAAATGGATTCTAATTTTTATTATTGAGCCATTTTTTCTAGACGAGCACGACGTTTTTGAGCATCAGCTTGACATTTAGCCATTAATTGTTCAGCATGTTCTGGATTAACTTTTAATAATTGTGAGAATCTGTTTTCACCTAATAAGTAATCTTTAAATCCATCAAAGTTTGGAGTTTTAGAATCTAATTGTAATGGATTCTTTCCTTGTTCTTCTAATCTTGGATCATATCTTAATAAGTTGAAATATCCACAATCAATTGCACGTTTTTGTTCAGCTTGATGATTTGCTAAACCACCTTTAATACCATGTGCTTGACATGGAGCATAGGCGATGATTAATGATGGTCCATTATAGCTTTCAGCTTCTTTCATTGCTTTAATTGTTTGTGCTGGATTTGCACCCATAGCAACTTGAGCAACATAAACATGACCATAAGCCATAGCGATTTGTGCTAAATCTTTCTTAGCTCCTGTCTTACCACCAGCAGTAAACTTAGCGATAGAACCAGCTTGAGATGATTTAGAAGATTGTCCACCTGTATTTGAATATACTTCAGTATCTAATACTAAAATGTTAACATTTTCATTATTAGCAATAACATGGTCTAATCCACCATAACCGATATCATAAGCCCATCCATCTCCACCAACAATCCATTGAGATTTAGAAACTAAGTTACCCTTATTATCTAAAACTTCTTTAATTGCTTCATTTGAAGAGGCTTCTACTAATTTTAATAATTCTGGAACAATTGCTTTTTCTTCACTTCTTTGTCCTTTTACAGATAAGTATTTTTCAATTGTTTCTTTTAATTCAGGTTCACAAGCATCTTTAGCTTCTTCCATTACTTGAATCATATGAGCTTCATTATAGTTTTGAGCAAGTTTCATACCATAACCAAATTCAGCATTATCTTCAAATAATGAGTTACACCATGCAGGACCTTGACCATTTTTATCAGTTGTAAATGGTGTAGATGGTGTAGAACCAGAATAAATTGAACTACATCCAGTTGCATTTGCAATCATCATATCTGATCCAAATAATTGAGTTGCTAATCTGTAATATGGAGTTTCCCCACATCCTGGACAAGCACCAGACACTTCAAAGTATGGTCTCTTGAATCCAACACCTTTTACAGTAGTTGTAGGATATTTATCATCACGATATTCTACTTCTTTATAAATGTAGTCAGCTAATGGAGCATGTTCTAATTCTTCATGAACATTAACCATTTTTAATGCTTCACCTTTTTTATTTCCTAAACATTGTTCAACACATAAACCGCATCCAACACAGTTATCTGGTGAAACTTGAATTCTATAAGATAATCCGTCAACACCTTTACCCATAGGTTTTAAAACATCATTAGAGATATCTTCTGGTGCATTAGCAATTTCTTCATCAGTCATTAAGAACGCACGAATTGTAGCATGAGGACAAACCATAACACAGTTGTTACATTGGATACAGTCATCTTTATTCCATTGAGGAACCATTGTTGCAATTCCACGTTTTTCCATATAGGCCATTCCAGATTTCATAGAACCATCTAATTTATCCATGAATGCTGAAACTGGTAAATCATTACCATCTAAAGCATTGATTACAGAAACGAAATTATCAAAATGATCATCACCTGTTAATTTTTTAGTTTCTTGAATTTCTAAATCAGCCCATTTTGGATCTACTGTTACTTCTTCAATTGCATCTTTACCTGCATCAATTGCTTTGTAGTTTAATTGAACAATGGCATCACCTTTTTTACTGTATGATTTTTTAGCCATTTCTTTCATATATTCTACCGCTTTATCAATTGGTAAAATTTGTGGATTTAATGCAAAGAATGCAGATTGTAAAATAGTATTTGTACGACGTCCCATACCAATTTCCATAGCAATCTTATTCGCATTAATAATATAGAATTTAGCATTCTTTGTAGCTAATTGTTTTTTCACTCTATTTGGTAAATAATCAGCAATTTCTTCTTTAGAAAATTCTGTATTTAATAAGAATGATCCATTTTTCTTTAAGTTTTTCAACATATCATATTTTAATACATAGTTATCTAATGAACATGAGATAAAGTCTGCATTATTTACATAATATGTAGCACGAATTGGTGAAGCCCCAAATCTTAAGTTAGAACGAGTTGTTCCACCTGCTTTTTTACTATCATAAGCAAAGTAAGCTTGAGAATATAAATCTGTATGATCTCCAATAATTTTAATAGATGATTTATTAGCTGATACAGTACCATCTGATCCTAAACCATAGAATAGACATTCTGTATAATCACCTGTTACATTGAATTCTTCAGTTGGTAATGATAAATGAGTAACATCATCAACAATACCAATAGTAAAACTATTAAATGGATTATCAGAATTTAAATGATCATAAACAGCTTTAATTTGTGCAGGATTTGTATCTTTAGAACCCATTCCATAACGTCCACCAATTAAAACTTCAGCATTTTTAACAACACTACATACATCTAAGTATAATGGTTCACCAGCAGAACCTGGTTCTTTTGTACGATCTAAAACCGCAATTTTCTTAGCTGAAGCAGGTAATGCTTTTAATAAGTATTTTGCTGAGAATGGACGATATAAATGAACTTTTACTAAACCAACTTTTTCACCTGATTTAGCCATTTCATCAATTGTATCTTTAATTGTTTCAGTAACAGAACCCATTGCAATAATAACTCTATCAGCATTAGGATCACCATAATAAGTAAATGGTGCATATTCTCTACCTGTTACTTCTGATATTTTTTTCATATAGTCAGCAGCAATTTCCACAACTGCATCAATATGTTTATTTTGGGCTTCTCTACCTTGGAAGTAGATATCATCATTTTCAGCCCCACCACGTTCGATTGGATTAGTATGAGGATTCAATGCATTTGCTTTAAATTTTGCTAAAGCTTCTTTATCTAATAAGCTTTCTAATACATCATAATCCATCACTTCTACTTTTTGAATTTCATGAGATGTTCTAAATCCATCAAAGAAATGCATTACTGGAACAGATCCTTTAATTGCTGTTAAATGAGCAACTCCCCCTAAATCCATAACTTCTTGTACTGAATGAGAACAAATCATTGGAATACCTGTTTGACGACAAGCATACACATCTTGGTGATCACCAAAGATATTAAGTGAACGAGTTGCTAAAGCACGTGCAGCAACATGGAATACACCAGGTAAATTTTCACCAACAATTTTATACAAGTTTGGGATCATTAGTAATAATCCTTGAGATGCAGTAAATGTAGTTGCTAAAGCTCCGCCTTGTAAAGCCCCATGAACCGCACCAGCAGCACCTGCTTCTGATTGCATTTCAATTACATTTACAGGAGATCCAAAGATATTCTTCATACCATTTGCAGCCCATGCTTCAGCATGTTCAGCCATTGGAGATGAAGGTGTGATAGGATAGATACTTGCTACTTCAGAAAATGCATACGCAACATGAGCAGCAGCTTGGTTACCATCCATTGACAAATATTTCTTAGCCATAATTAAAAAATTCCTCCTTTTGCTTATATTATTATACTACTTTCCAAGCATTTTGACTACACGAATTCATGAATTCGCTTACTATTTCTATCAAAAAATAAAAATAGGACATTTAGTCCTATTAATTTTTACTTGTTTCATAAGCAGTAATTGCACCAACAACTATAAATAATATAGAAATCAAATCCCCATATTGTGCCATAGCTATTTGAAAACACATTGATATAGATAACATTTGACGCCAAAAAACATAATACATTACCGCAGGAGCAAAAAACGTACCCAACACATAACATATAATCGAAGCAATACCAACCTTTTGACTTCCATATTTTGCTATTTTTAAAACAATGCTTCCTGTAAAATAACCCGTTAGAATATTAAAAAAGGAAAAGCTCCATCCAATTTGTAAACCAATCAGTTCAAAAACAATTGTTGAAAACATTGCAATTACTGTACCTATAACAATTATTTTTATATAATCAATCGTTGATAAATGATAATCATTATTTTGATTAAAAAATTTTTTAGCTTCTTGTCTTTGTTTATACTCAGTATATTTCTCTTGAAAATTCATCATTCTCTCCTAATTTATTATTTTTTCTTTTTTTGTAGTTACTTTTTCTAAAATGACAGTTGCTATAAAACCACCTATTAATCCTCCTAAATGTCCTGTAAGGGAAATAGAAGGAACAGCCACCGAAATAAAAAGCATCAATAAAACACTTGTTGCTATTTGTTTAAATAAATAACTGTAAATATCTCCATACATTATCGACAACGCTAAAAGCGATCCAATTAATCCAAAAATAATGCCAGAAATACCACCCATTACACTGCTTGTACCAATATTAAAAAATAAAAACAAAATATATGAAAATAGTGTTGTTGAAATCATTGAAACAACAATAACTATCGCATATTTCTTTTCTTTTAATATTCTTTCCATTAATGTGCCTAAATTATATAAAGAATAAACATTACAAAAAATATGCATCAATCCAAAATGAATAAAATTTGCTGTAATAAGTCTATAATATTCATGGTAATAGTAAACATATAAAGGATTAAAGCCTCCTGTTTGTATTCCTTGCATAGCAGACATAGATAAACCGTATTTTAAAGAAGTGTATATATACACAATAATACTCATTGCCATTAATAAATAAGTTATTTTATACATTTTATATTCTCGAATCATTAGCATCTCCTATAAATTCAAATATTGACATTTGATCAATATTGACTTCTTCAACATCTTCTTTTTTATTCAATTCATAAATCTTTTCAAAGCTCATATCTGAAATAATATTTTTTAAATACAGTGGCGTTGTTTTCATTTCTAATAACCTTTGATTACCAAAGCAATCATTATCAAGAACTAATGAAGTTGTCCAATTATGATGCATATTATGCATTATTGTAAACCAAGTAGCACCACTATTAATTTTACTTGAAACAACAATTTGAAATTTTGATAAACCACATACATAACTGTTTCGATCAATTGCATGTGTAACGGTAAATCTTTTAATTGGATCAACAGCACTTAAAAAAACAACTCTCCCTGATTTAATGCTTTTTTTATATTCTTCTATTTTATCATACATGTTTTCACAAACAAAGCAAATAATTTTACTGTGATGATGTAATCCATAATAAAAAGCTTCCTGATCCACTCCTTTACAATCGTTAGAAATCAACCATTTATCTTCATCATTGATTTTATCAACAAGTCGCCTAACACACCCTTTTTCTTTTTTTGTGACTGTTTGCAAACCAGTAATTGAAATACCTTCAAAGTCCGTTGGTAATTGTCCTGCTACAAACAAATAAAGTGGTGCATTTTTTTTCATCTTTCTAATAAGCACTTGTGGAAAATCTTCATCATACTTAGTAATAATACGTATTCCTTGCTGTTCATATTCACGTAGCTTTTTTAAAAAAAGATGTGTCGATTTCATTCTTCGCACAATTTTATAAGCACTATATTCAGAAATTTCCAACATATTCATCAATTCATTACTATCCAATCCAAACAAGCTACTTGGTCCATTCAAACCATGAATTTTTAAGTTTCTTTCAACATCTTGCCACTCTTCTCCCGTTAAAGCAACCTCAATATCAGCATGAAAATCACATGTACATAACATCATAGCCAAACTATTTAAATTCAACATCATTTCTTTCATAATAATCACCTTTATGATTATTATAGACCAATCTTGACATAAAAAAAAGCTATGATATCACATCATAGCAATATTAAAAGACAACAACTAATAACATTTTAAATTGTTCTTTTCCATAGACTGCATGTGGTAAACCTGCAGGCATTACAATTGATTCACCTTCATGTAAAATATATTTTACATCATCGATTGTAATTTCTCCTTCACCATCTAAGCAAGTTACAAAAGCATCTCCGCCACTTTTATGAGAACTAATTTCTTCACCTTTATCAAAAGAAAAAAGTGTTACGCTTAAAGCTTCATTTTGAGCCAATGTTTTAGAAACGACTTGTCCTTTTTGATAGGCTACTTCTTCTTTTAATTTTAATACTTTTTGTTTATCAATATTTTTTAACATAATATTTCCTCCAATAAGAGTATTTTACCATATTCCTACTTATTAATCATGAGATATGCTCTTTTTTATAAATTTAATTACTTCATCTAGCATTTCTTCACAAAAAAACATTGGGCCTCCATGGTCCGCACCTTTCATACGATAAAAAATAACATCTTTATTTTTTTCTTTTAAAGCTTTATAAAGATTTACACTTTGTTTAAAAGCAACTAAACGATCTTTTGTTCCATGAGCAATTAAAATAGGTGGAATATCTCCATCTAAATAAGTCATTGGATTTGTTTGACGAGCAATATCCAAATGCTCTAAAACATTTTTTCTTCCAATCAAATACCCTTCGGGACTATCTGGTTGTTGATGATTTTCTGTTGTTGGAAAACCATCTTCCATCGTAATATCAACTACACCATAAAAATCAATAATAGCACGTACTTCATGAGAATATTCAGGATACAATGTTCCATTAAACAACGGAAGTTTACATGTAAGTCCGCTTACTAAAGCAACATGTCCGCCTGATGAATCGCCAAATAAAAAAACATTTTTTTCATCAATAAAATATTCTTCATGATGTTTTCTTAAAAATCGAATTGCAGTTTTTGTATCTTCTATTTGTGCTGGAAAAGGTGCCAAATCACTTTCACGATATTGGACAATAGCCACAACAAATTCTTGTTTACATAAATAGTTTAACTGCCCAACATGTTGATAAACATTTTGTTTGTGCCATGCAGAGCCTTGAACATATACAATTAATGGAAATTTTTCGTTTTTCATCACTCTTTTACGAGGAACTAATATTTGTAAAACACGACTGATTCCATTTACATTCATATATTCAACATTTGGAATATACATTGTATCCATTTCTTGATCAGACATCATGCGTGTTTGCATTCCCTCAATGCAAGTTTCATCTTCTATCATTTCTTCATATGTCATTTTATCATCTCCCAGTATTTATTATTTCATCTAAAGAAAAAAACATCAACCATCAAATCATTTACAAATAAAAAGAGAGTAGTCTTCACTACCCTCCTTATAAACTATTTACCCATTTTTTCTTTAACAGCAGCTTGAGCAGCAGCTAAACGTGCTAATGGTACACGATATGGAGAACATGAAACATAAGTTAAACCAATTCTATGACAGAATTCAACAGTTCTAGGATCTCCACCATGTTCACCACAGATACCTAATTTAATATCTGGACGAACTGGTTTTGCTTTATTGATAGCAATTTGCATTAATTGTCCAACACCATTTTCATCAATATGAGCAAATGGATCAGATTCAAAGATATTCTTAGTATAATATTCATTTAAGAATTTAGCAGCATCATCACGAGAGAATCCATAAGTCATTTGAGTTAAGTCATTTGTACCAAATGAGAAGAATTCAGCTTCTTTAGCGATTTCATCTGCAGTTAATGCGGCACGAGGAATTTCAATCATTGTACCAACTTTATATGGTAATTCAACACCTGCTTCTTCGATAATAGCATCAGCAGTTTTACATACAACATCTTTTACATATTTTAATTCTTTAATATCTCCAACTAATGGAATCATAATTTCAGGAACAACATTTTGTCCTTCTTTATTAACAGCAATTGCAGCTTCAATAACTGCTCTTGTTTGCATTTCAGCAATTTCTGGATAAGTAACTGCTAAACGGCATCCACGATGACCCATCATTGGGTTGAATTCTTTTAATGATTCAACACGTGCTTTTAACGCATCAAATGTCATACCTAAACTTTCAGCTAAAGGTCTAATTTCTTCATCTGTATGTGGTAAGAATTCATGTAAAGGTGGATCCAAGAAACGAATTGTTACTGGATAAATTTCCATTGCTTTAAATAATTCTTTAAAGTCAGATCTTTGATATGGTAAGATTTTTTCTAGAGCTTCTTTTCTTGCTTCTACTGTTTCAGCAGTAATCATACGTCTAAAGTTGAAAATTCTTTCTTCTTCGAAGAACATATGTTCTGTTCTACATAAACCAATACCTTCTGCTCCAAATTTACGAGCTTGTAAAGCATCTCTTGGAGTATCAGCATTTGTTCTAACTTTTAATGTACGTACATCATCAGCCCATGACATGAATGTTTCAAAGTCACCACTGATTTCAGGTTCTACAGTTTTAATTCTTTCACCGTAAACATTACCTGTACTTCCATCTAATGACATATAGTCACCTTCATGATATTTTTTACCATCTGGTGTCATTAATACTTTAGCTTCTTCATCAACTCTTAAGCTTCCGCATCCACATACACAGCAAGTACCCATACCACGAGCAACTACAGCAGCATGTGATGTCATACCACCACGGATAGTTAAGATACCATGAGCGATATTCATACCTTCGATATCTTCTGGTGAAGTTTCAAGACGAACTAATAAGATATCTTGTACACCATTTTTATGAGCTTCAATTACATCTTCTGCAGTGAAGTAAATACGTCCTGTAGCAGCACCTGGAGAAGCAGCTAATCCTGTAGCTACAACTTGAGCACATTTTAATGAAGTTTCTTCAAAGTTTGGATGTAATAATTGATCTAATTGTCTTGGTTCTACTTTTAATAAAGCTTGTTCTTTAGTAATCATTCCTTCATTTACTAAATCAACTGCAATTTTTAAAGCAGCTTGTGCAGTTCTTTTACCATTACGAGTTTGTAACATGAATAATTTACCATTTTCAATTGTAAATTCCATATCTTGCATATCTCTATAATGTTCTTCAAGAATGTCACATACTTTACAGAATTGTTCATAACATTCTGGCATTACATCATTTAATGTAGCAATTGGTTGAGGTGTACGAATACCAGCAACAACGTCTTCACCTTGTGCGTTCATTAAGTATTCACCAAATAATTTCTTTTCACCAGTTGCAGGGTTACGAGTGAAAGCAACACCTGTACCAGAAGTATCCCCTGTATTACCATAAACCATTTGTTGAACGTTTACTGCAGTTCCCCATGAACCAGGAATATCATTTAAACGTCTATAAGTGATTGCACGATCATTGTTCCATGAACGGAAAACAGCTTTAATAGCTTCCATTAATTGAACTTTTGGATCTTGTGGGAATTCAACTCCTGCATGTTTTTTGTATTCTTCTTTATAAATAGCAACAACTTCTTTTAAATCATCAGCAGTTAAATCTGTATCAAATTCAACTCCTTTTTCTTCTTTAATATCGTCGAATTTTCTTTCAAATGAGCTTTTTGGGAATCCCATAACAACATCAGCAAACATTTGAATAAATCTTCTATAACTATCATATACAAATCTTTCATTATTTGTAATTTTAGTAAATCCAGTAGCTACTTCATCATTTAAACCTAAGTTTAATACTGTATCCATCATACCTGGCATAGATTCTCTTGCTCCAGAACGAACAGATACTAATAATGGATTTGTTGGATCTCCTAATTTTTTTCCAGTTTCAGCTTCTAATTCAGCTAATTTATTATCAATTTGCGCACAAATTTCAGGTGAAATTTGTTTTCCATCTTCATAATAAGCAGTACAAGCTTCTGTTGATACAGTAAATCCTTGTGGAACAGGTAAACCAATGCTTGTCATTTCAGCTAAGTTTGCACCTTTACCTCCAAGGATGACTCTCATATCTTTATTTCCTTCTTTGAATGAGTAAACATATTGTTTCATTTCAATCAATCCTCCTAATTAATCAACTAATATAATTATACACATGATAGCCCTTACATTCAAGTGTAAATTGTTACCGCTTTCATAAATTTCGCTAATTTATTCGATTTTATCACCAAATATTTTTTTAAAAAAAATAGAACAAGGACAGCTTATCTGCTGTTTGCTTGTTCTATTTCTACTTTACGACCATTTAATTTTTCTTTTTGACAATTCTTTAAAACTTTCTTTACAGCTTTGTCATTAATATTAACAAACGTAAATTTTCTTTTAATATCAATTCCTTGAATATCATTTTCCTTAATATGTGCTTTTGAAACTAAAAAATTAATGATATCTTTTTTCTTTGCCTTATCCATTGATCCTACTGTTAAAAATAAACGTGTATACCCTTCGTTAGCACCTTTTTTTCGTTTAGACGATGCTTCTAATTTTTCTTTTGAATATGGATAACCAATTTCTTGATTTAAAGAAAGTTCAATAAGTGCAGCTGTTACATCTTTTAACATATGATGATCAATTTGATTAACCAAATCCTTCATTGGTTTATGTTCGCCATTTAAAATCATATCTTCAATTTTATACATTAATTCTGTTACTTTATGTTGATGGATTTGTGTTAATGTTGGCACTTCCAATTTTTCAATATGAGATTTGGTTTTTCTTTCGATTTCTTTTAAATATCTTTCTTCTCTTCCAACAACAATTGTATAGGCTTTTCCTTCACGATTTGCACGCCCAGTACGTCCAATACGATGTACATAAAGGTCAACTTCCTGTGGTAATTCGTAATTGATAACATGGCTAATATTTTCAACATCAATCCCCCTAGCAGCAACATCTGTTGCAATTAGATAATGAATTGTTCCTTCTTTAAACTTTTTTAAAGTACGCATACGATGATCTTGATTTAAATCGCCATGCATAGCTTCCACATTATAATTAGCCTTTTGCATTTGTTCCGTTACTTCATCAACACTTCTTTTAGTACGGCAGAAAATAATTCCTGATTGTACCGTTTCGCTATCAATAAGACGACATAACGCTTCAAAACGATCTTTTTGTTTAACTTCAAAATAATATTGTTTAACTGTATTAGCTGTAATCGTCTTTTGTTTAACTTGGATATGTTTATAATCAGGCTTCATATATTTTTTGGCAATCTTTTTAATACCATCTGGCATCGTTGCTGAAAATAGCATTGTTGTATGTTCTGGATTTGTTTTAGAAATAATTGTTTCAATATCTTCAATAAATCCCATATTTAGCATTTCATCTGCCTCATCTAAAACAACATAAGAAACTTCATCTAATTGAAGAACATTACGTCTCATTAAATCCATCATTCTACCAGGTGTTCCAACTACAATATCGACACCTTTTTTTATAGTTTTAATTTGTTTTTCAATGCCACTTCCACCATAAACACATGCAAATCGTAAAGAACTATACTTGCCAATCTTTTTAAGTTCCTCATGAATTTGCATTGTAAGCTCTCTCGTTGGTGACAAAATATAAGCTTGTGGTTTCTTTTTACTTTTTTTAATATTTGTAAGTAATATACTAGAAAACGCTAAGGTTTTTCCTGTTCCTGTTTGTGCTTGACCAATAACATCATAGCCACTCAAAATGACAGGTATAATATTTTCTTGAATAGGTGTTGGTTTTTCAAAACCTATTTCATTAATTGCTTTTAATAATTCTTCACTTAATCCTAATTTTTCAAATTTATTCATTCATTTTCTCCTCAAGTTTTTCGAGTATAACACAATTTATTTTAAAATGCAAAAAAAGAATGCATTAACATACATTCTTTAAATTACCCATTAAAAATCCTTGAATATTTTCAATAACTAAATCAAATAAACGATTTCTTGCTTCTACAGTGGCCCATGCGATATGTGGTGTCATTAAAAGCTTTGAAGCATCATTAATTTGAAATAATGGACTTTCTTTTGCAAGAGGTTCACTTTCAAAAACATCTAACCCTGCACCAGCAATTTCATTATTTTGTAGTGCTTCAACAAGTGCTTTTTCATCAACAATGCCCCCACGGCCAACATTGATTAAAATAGCATTTTCTTTCATAAGTTTGAATGATTTCTCATGAATAAGCCCCTTTGTTTGTTCATTCAAAGGACAATGAATAGAAATAATATCACTTGTTTTTAACAATGTTTCTAAATCAACTGATGTATAATCTTGTTGCGTATTCTTTCCACTTGTTGAATAGTATTGAACTTGACATCCAAATGCATTTGCTATTTTAGCAACTGTACGTCCAATATTTCCCATACCAATAATTCCCCATGTTTTTTCATTCAATTCATAAAAATGAGGTCCGATATGACTAAACATACCACTTTCACTATATTTTCCACTTTGTATATATTCATGATAATAGCTGTTTTTATGTAATAAGTCTAGTGCTAAGGCAAAAGTATGTTGTGCAACACTTAAAGAAGAATAACCTGCTACATTACACACAGTAATACCACGACGATGACAATAATCTAAATCAACGTTATTAACTCCAGTTGCTGTGATACAAATCAATTTAACTTTAGCAGCATATTGTAAAACATCTCCTGTAAGCAAACATTTATTTGTAATAATTATATCTGCATCTTGAATACGTTCAATCACTTCTTCTGAATTACTTTGTTTGTAAGTTGTTACTTGCCCAAATTGATTTAATTTTGATAAATCAATATCATCACCTAAACAAATGCTATCTAAAAAAACGATACTAAAGGTCTTTTTTTTTAAGATATTTAAAATATCGTCATAAGTTTTTCCTGAAAAATATTGTCCTAAGCGAATTGCTTCATTAATATCTAAAATAGAACTTTCATGTAAAATACCTTTCATTTCATTATCTTCAAATTCAAAGCTTAAATATTTATTTAAAAGACAAATTCCTAAAGCTCTTGATGTCATTTCCTTATCTTTTTCAATATCTTCTAAAATATTTTGAATAAAAGTTGCATCTTCTTGAATACATTTAGAAAGTGCATCTTCTACTTCAATTCCTTCAAATAAATGATTTCTAAAACCATCATGATAAAGAAGAGGTAATACAACATCATAAACATTCATTGGAACATGTCCATAACCTTTCGTAAAATTATATAGGATAGCAAGTCCTAAATTTTCATCTTTCATTTTATCAACTAATTTCATTTTCATCCTCCATAAATAATTTTATTTTCACACGATGCCTTTCTTGCTTCGTAAGATCATCATAGAATACAAAACAATACTTAAACCTTTGTTCATTTCTATTATATTTTAATAAATTATAACTTAAATAACGACTTTTTCTTTCTTTAGTACCCCCACCACAAGAAGAACCGCCAGCCATAATATAGCTATTTTCTTTTTTTACAACACATGGAATATGTTTATGTCCATGAAAAATATAACGTACATGATGTTTTTCTAACCAATACATGACATCTTGTGCATCTACAAGTGCTTTGGTCGAATCAGCAATTTTCCCCATAAACAATTTTTCATTCCATTTTGTCTTTAAAAAGTCATCTTTTCTAAGCGGCATTAAATGATGATGCATCATTGCAATCAATGTATAATCCTCTAAATGTTCAATCGATAAAAGTTCATCTTCAATTTCTTGTAAAAGCCTTTGACCTACCATACCACGTGCAAGATTTCCTTGAGAAGTTGAATCGATTTTAATTACAATCATTTTAACATCAGGATATACTTTAATATTTTCTCCTAATAAGTAAGCAACCACTTTTGTTTTCTGCCTTTTCAAAATGTTTAAGCCATAAACAATCACATCATGATTTCCTAAAACAAATGTTACATCACTATGGTACATCCTTCTTAAACGATTCATAAAATGAGATGCTGCATACATATTTTTACGATTAGGAGAATTCATCAAATCTCCAGTAATCAAAATTTTAAGTTGGTGATCATGAGGAAGCATATGATAAAGTTCATCTAAGCTGTCTTGTAATACAATAAGACCACTATCTGTTTTTTTTGTACCTAAATGAAGATCACTTAATTGAATAAAATACTGATCTTCATTTGTTGGACATTTCCTTTCAAAAATTTTATCTTCCTCTATTAATCTAAAGCCTTCTTTTACATCCTCCATATTTTTTACAGGGTAGAAAACGCTTTGTTCATCTTTAAATATAAAAACACCTGGCCAACGATCTATTTGATAAAGAGCATTCAAAAAAAGATGGTAGGGTCCATATAAAGAAATATCCTCTTTCAATGCTTTTTTTATACAGAAAACTCTCATTACTTTATAATCATAACAATCATCAATTTTTTCAAAAAATCGTTCATCTTTTCCAGATAATAAAATCACTTGATACTTTTCTTTTTCACCAGCAACATATTTATGAAAATCTTGCGCATAACTTGTTTTAAAAGCAGTATCATATATTTCAAAGTTTTTACTTCTGAAAAGCAACTCACATTCATTTTTTTGAATTTGATGAACAAAAGGAAAATGAATATTCTGTTTTGTCAACCAATTTTTAAATTCTTCAAGTTGTTCATAACTTGCATAAACATCTCTAAATGACTTTTTACCTTCTTTAAAAATAAAATTAAAATAGAGATTCATCAAATCATACTCATTCATGCATGTCACCTCCTACATATTATACACAAAAAAAAGCCTAACGAATAGGCTTTTAGAATTTTAAATTTCTTGGAGTTCTTGGGAATGGTTCAACATCTCTAATATTTTGCATACCAGTTAAATACATTAAGAAACGATCGAATCCTAAACCAAATCCAGCATGTTTACATCCTCCAAAACGACGTAAATCCATGTACCATTGTAATCCTTCTTTGGCCATACCTTTTTCATCCATGATTTTTTCTAAGACATCATATCTTTCTTCACGTTGTGATCCACCAACAAGTTCTCCAATTCCTGGAACAAGTAAATCACAAGCAGCTACTGTTTTTCCATCATCATTTAAACGCATATAGAATGCTTTGATTTCTTTAGGATAATCTGTTAAAAATACTGGTCCACCAACGATTTTTTCACAAATATAACGTTCATGTTCTGAATTTAAGTCCATACCCCATTCAACTTTATTTTCAAACTTAACATCTGCTTTTAATAAATAATCAATTGCTTCTGTATAAGTCATACGTTTAAAGTCGCTGTCTCTCACTGCTTTAATACGTTTAATACATTCTTTATCAATCATGCTTTCAAAGAATTTCATTTCTTCTGGAGCATTATCTAAAACATAATCAATACAGTATTTAACCATATCTTCAATTAAATCCATATCATCTTCTAAATCAGCAAAAGCAATTTCTGGTTCAATCATCCAAAATTCGCTTGCATGTCTTGAAGTATTTGAATTTTCCGCTCTAAAGGCAGGTCCAAATGTATAAACATCACGATATGTTAATGCAAAAGCTTCAACATGTAATTGTCCTGTAACTGTTAAATAGGCTTCTTTTCCAAAGAAATCTTTATCAAATTCAGTATTATCAATTGTTGTTGCTCTAAACATTTCTCCAGCACCTTCACCATCATTTGAAGTAATAATTGGTGTATGCACATAAACGAATCCTTGATTTTGAAAGAATTCATGAATAGCCATTGATAAAACCGATCTTAATCTAAAGATTGCATAAAAAGTATTTGCTCTTGGTCTTAAATGAGGAATTTCTCTCATATATTCAAAAGAATGTCTTTTCTTTTGTAATGGGAAATCTTCATCACAAGTTCCTTCTACCACTAAATGTGTTGCTTCAATTTCAAAAGGTTGTTTTCCTTCTGGAGTTAATTTTAATTTTCCAGTTACTTTAACAGCGCTTCCTGTAGAAATATGAGAAGCTTCTTCATAATTATCAATAATTTCATCTAAATACACAACTTGCACATTTTTAAAATATGTTCCATCATTTAAAGCTAAAAATCCAACTTTCCCACTATTTCTATTTGTACGGATCCATCCTTGTAATTCAACATATTCAATTCCATCTAATTGATCTCTATCATTGATATATAATTCATATAATTCTCTTACTGTAATAAATTCAAACATTTTTCTCTCCCTATTCTTGATCATTTGATTTCATTTTAATTACTAATTCTTGAATAGCTACCACAACATCTACTGTTTGGACTTCTACGCCTTCATGAACCATAAAATGACTATGTGTAAAATCTACAATTCCTTTAATACCCAATTTCATTAAACGATCTACTGTTTCCTGAACATTTTCTGAAATTGCTAAAATAGCAATTTTACAATCGCTTGGGAAAGTTTCTTCTAATCTATCAATATGACAGATTTTAACCCCAAATCTTTCCCCTTCTTTATTTTTATCCATATCGTAACCACAGACAATTTTACCAACTGTATACTGCCAACGATTATACTTTAAAATGGCACTTCCTAAATTACCAACACCAATTAAAATAATAGGCTCATCTAATCCAAGACCTAATACCTCACTTAATCCATCAATAAGATGCTTTACATCATAGCCTCGACCACGTCTTCCAAAATTATCTGTTTTTGATAGATATGTAAAGTCACGTCTAATTGTTGTATCTTGTATTCCTGTAATTTCATAAAGTTCACTCGACAAACATGTTTCTTTTCCTTCATGTTGCATTTTTCTAAGTGCTTTTAAATAAACAGGAAAACGGGACATCGTCGCTTTCGATATTTTTTTCTCCACACTAATCCCCTCCTATTGATTCTAATTCTAAATCGAGATGTGGTTTAATGCCAAGCGATAAGTCACTAAACTTATTATTATCATACATAACTTTTCCTGCTAAAGCAATCATCATTGCATTATCTGTACAACATTTCATCGGTGGAAGGGATAATTGCACACCTTTTAGCATAGCTACTTGAGCTGTCATTTTTTCTCTTAACCCTTTATTTGCTGAAACACCACCAGCTAGCATAATTTCTTTAACACCATATTCTTTAGCAGCCCTCATTGTTTTATCTACTAAAACATCAACTACAACATTTTGAAAAGAAGTGGCTAAATCATTTTGATTGATTTCCAATCCTTTTTGATGATGATTATGTGCTAAATTGATTACCGCAGATTTTAAACCACTAAAACTGAAATTATAACTATCATCATCTAAAGGTTTAGGTAAATGGTAACTTGCATTTCCTAAATGTGCCATTTTATCTAAAACAGGTCCTCCAGGATAAGGTAAATTTAATACTCTTCCTACCTTATCATAGGCTTCTCCTACAGCATCATCCAAAGTTTCACCAATTACTTCAAACGAATACGGTTTTTTCATCAATACAAGTTCTGTATGTCCACCACTAACAACAAGACACAATGCAGGATAAATAATATCCTTTTCAAAATTATTAGCATAAATATGTCCTGCAATATGATGAACACCAATTAATGGTTTATCATAAGCTAAGGAAAGTGTCTTAGCTACTTGTAAACCAATATGTAAAGAACCAACAAGTCCTGGCCCTTTTGTTACACATATAGCATCAATATCTTCCATTTTTACATTTGCTTTTTTTAATGTTTCTTTTAAAACAACCGACACACATTCTACATGCTTACGACTAGCAATTTCAGGAACAACACCCCCATACATAGCATGTATATCAATTTGACTGGCAACCACACTACTTAAAAATTCTCTATCATCTTTTAAAACAGCCATAGCCATTTCATCACAACTTGATTCGATTGCTAATAATAAAGACATTTCTATCCCTCCAATTCCTTGATCATTAAATAAGCATCTTCACCATTACTATAATACCTTTTTCTAATAGCAACATTTTTAAAACCAAATTTTTGATAAAGTGCTATTGCTTTTACATTTGAAACACGTACTTCTAAGTTAACATTTTGATAATGTAACTCTTCACTTTTTTCAAGAGCATATTCCATCAATTGACTCGCATAACCTTGTCCTTGATAATGACGATCTGTTGCAATCGTTGTAATTTGGCATTGATCTCCTAAAAACCATAGTCCGATATATCCAATAATTTGGTTTTCTTTTTCCATAACATAATATCCCGCCATGGGATTTTCTTTTATTTCATGTTTAAAATCTTCTTCGTTCCAAGGTGATAGAAAAAGATCTTTTTCTAATTCTACAACTTTCTTTAAATCTTCTTCTTTCATTTCTTTTATTGACATATCTTCTTAGCCTCGACTTCCTTAATATATCTTGGAACAAGACCATCCACATTTTCTATTTCTTTTTCTAAAGTTGAAAGCACATAAATATTATGAGCAAGATCAGTTTCTTTTTCTGATAATCCTATTAACTCTGTATCCCCAACAATTTCATAATCACTGTATTGCTTTTGATAATTTTCAAACTCATCTAAAGAAATAATACAATCTTCAACAACTGTTTTTCCTTCATTATAAATACCTAAAAACACTTTTTTACTTCTGGCATCTAAAATCGAAATTGCTTTTTTCATTCCTGCCATTGCTTTTAATGAAGAAACTGTCTTTATTTTAATATTCATTGTCGCATTTAATGTTTTAGCAATTGTTAATGCAACACGTACTCCTGTATAAGAACCAGGACCAATTGTAATGACCATTTCATCAAAATCACTCATCTTCAAATGATTTTCTTGCAATAATTTTTGCAAATAAACGATTGCATATTCTGATTGTTTTCGATTTCCTTCTTCTTGTAAAGAAGCTAAACATTTTTGATTTTCATATAAAGCTACTACTAAATATTTATTAGCACTATCCATGACAATTGTTTTCATAATCAATCTCCTTTACAAGTTCTTCATATTTTTTTCCAACTGGATTTAAAACAAATTCTCTTTGATCATCATCTATTCTTTTAATCGTTATTGCTAAACGTTCTTGAGGTAAAATTTCTTCTAAAAATTCTGGCCATTCAACCACACAAATATCATCACTATCAAAGATTTCTTCAAAACCTAAATCTTCACTTTGCCCTTCTAATCGATAAGCATCAAAATGAGATAATTGATAATTTCCTTGATATTGTTTTAAAATTGTAAAAGTCGGTGAATTAATAATCCTTTTAACACCTAAACCTTTTCCTATTCCCTTAGTAAATGTTGTTTTTCCTGCACCTAAATCACCATTAAGTGTCAACAACATATGAGGTTCTAGTAATTTTCCTAAATATTCACCAAAAGCTAATGTTTCATCTCTATTATTTATAGTAATCACTTTTTCCATAATAACCCTCTTTTAAATCTTGGTAAAAACTATACCATTTCTTAGTAAAATCCTGATCAAATGGTCCACCTTTTTTTATAGCCAATTCAATCAAAATATCTAGCTGCTTCTTTAAAATCTTATCTAATTCATCACTATAGCCCATTTCTCGAGCATGTTGACGATATTCTTCTTGATCTAAAATACGATAATTTCCATCTGGAAAAACCTTCAAATCTAAATCATAATCAATATATTTTAAAGCTTCTCCATCATATAAAGTTGGTGAAGCAATATTACAATAATAATACACACCTGTTTTTCTAATCATGCAAATCACATTATACCATTTATGTTTAGGCATATACCAAATGGCAGGTTCACGTGTATGCCACATTCTTCCATCTGATTCTGTCACCAATGTTCGATTATTAATAACAATGTAATGATCATCTGTTTCTTGTAAAACAAGCCCCTTCGACCAACATCTATGTATTTTACCATTATGTTTATATCCATGTATTAAGATTTTCTTTCCTACAATATCTTCCACAACAAACGACTCCTTATTAACATTTACATTATACACAAATTCATCTTTCTTTCAAAGAAAAAAAGACTCGAAACGAGTCTTATAAATGAACTGCTTTTTTAAGTCTTGGATATAAAATCACAAACAAAACAAAACATGCAATGATTGTAGCTATATTATAAGGTAAGTTATAAGTTAAGTTTGCTTTTAATGGTGTTTGAAAAGCATACCATCCTGAAATTAAATGACAAATTGTTTTTAAAACACCCATTACAACAATTCCAATAGGCAATTCATACTTGCCTACCTTTAATAAAGGAATAAGTGGTGTAAGACCAATCAAGATCATTGGTAACAAATAATCAAAGATTACAGATAAAGGACCATAGAATGTCGCAAGTCCTAAAGCAAAATGTAGTCCTAAACAAACAAGAGAAACGATTAAGCTATAACCCCAATTCATTAAATAGCCACATAAAATAATTGCAACAAGTGAAAAGGCACAGTTACCACCTTTTGGCATCTCATAAAATTTAGTGCAATATTCTAAAACAACTTGCATTGCCGCAAACATTGCCATATAAGCCATATTCTTCGTAGTTAATTTAATTTTCATATTCATCCTCCTTTAAAAACGAGGCAAAATAAAAGCCTTTTTACATACGCAAAAAGGCAAATAAACTATTTTGCACTCTCTACGCTAGCATTACCTAGTTCAGATTATAAGGGACAAGGCTATCACCTTTCTCAGCATTTTGCGCCCCTGGCAAGTCTTATTATAAATCAATCTCTTCTTTTTTCAATCTTTTTATAGTTTTTTCTTCCTTGTCAGTGTTATAATGGAAAAGTATTAATAAGGAGGACTTAAATGTTATGTCAAAAATTATTTCTGTAAACGCTGGAAGTTCATCTTTAAAATTCCAATTATTCGAAATGGATGATGAAACCGTTATCACTTCTGGTGTTATTGAAAGAATTGGTTTAGATGATTCTATCTTTACTATTAAGTATAATGGAGAAAAAGATGTTACAACTTTACCAATTGAAAACCATAAAGTTGCCGTTCAACTTTTATTAGACACTTTAATTAAAAAAGAAATTGTTAAAGATTTAGATGAAATCAAAGGTGTTGGTCACCGTGTTGTACAAGGTGGGGCTTATTTTGATCAATCAGTCATTATTGATGAAGATGTTGTTTCTAAAATCGATGAACTAAAATCATTGGCACCTTTACACAACCCTGCTCACTTAACAGGATACTATGCTTTTAAAGAAGCAATTCCTAATGCTGGTGCCGTTGCTGTTTTTGATACAGCATTCCATCAAACATTAGAACCAAAAAGCTATATTTATCCAATTCCTTACAAATATTATGTAGAAAACAAAGTGCGTAAATATGGTGCTCATGGAACAAGTCATTTCTATGTTTCATCTCGTTGCCGTGAAATGATGGGAAATCCTGAACATTCACGTATCATTGTGGCTCACTTAGGAGCTGGTGGTTCATTAACTGCTGTCAAAGACGGTAAATCAATCAATACATCTATGGGCTTCACTCCTCTTGCTGGAATCATGATGGGTACACGTTCTGGAGATGTTGATCCTTCAGTTATCGACTATTTGATTGAAGAAGTTGGATTAGATATGAAAGAAGTCATCAAGATGCTTAATAAGGAATCTGGTTTACTTGGTGTTTCTGGTGTATCTAGTGACTTTAGAGATGTACAAGAAGCTGCTGCTAATGGTAATGAAAGAGCACAACTTGCTTTAGATATCTTCTTTAGAAGAGTAATTGCTTATATCGGTCGTTACTTCATTGCTTTAGGAGGAGTTGATGCTATTTGCTTTACAGCAGGTATTGGAGAAAATTCATTCTTTGCTAGAAAAGAAATATGTAACTTATTAGCTGAAGCTTTAGGTATTGAAATCGATGATGATGCTAATGTTAATGGTAAAGGTGATCGTTTAATCTCTACACCAAATAGTAAAGTTAAAGTTTATGTTATCCCTACAAATGAAGAATTAGTTATCGCTAGAGATACTAAGAGATTATTAAACTTATAAAAAATCAAGGTCTCAAACGAGACCTTTTAATTTTCTTCAAAAATAATATGTTTTATGTAATCTTTTATTTTTTTCCTATCTGTAAGCACATCACAAAATGTCTTTCTCATATCTAATCTTTGAATATCAACAACACGCATATCACTTATCTGCATTCTACTTTTTATGCGATATTTTCTAATTCTAGCAACAATATCTAGCTCATATTCTGTAGATTCTATTGCATCTTTTTTTATGGATGTACAAGGAATCACCAACATTTTAGACCCAAAATCTTTTAAAACATAACACCAATGACCATCCATCAATTCTTTAGGAAATCCCCTGCCTATATTAAAGTAAGCCATTTGATGGATCATTGGTCGACGATGTACATGATAATATGTTTGATCCGGTTCATTATTTTCATCTTCTACCAACTGACAATAGAAGTATTCCAATTGTCTTGTTTGATGCAACAAAGAATAGGTATATTTTTCTACATCGTAACATTCTGTTTCTTTCAAATTTTTTAAAGATTTTTTCATTTCATCCATATTATGTTCCATAGACATTTCTATTTTTTTGCCTTTCATAAAAACACCTCCATTATTATATCGTAAAAAAAAATTATTTTTTCTTCTTTTTTTTAAAAAAATTTGGTGTTGATTTATAAATAAGTACTCTATATAATAGATGCGGTTATAAAATGAGACTTAAAACATGAGCGCCAGGACTGCATTGCAGTTGACGAGGACTAGACTTATCGAAAGATTCGGCGGATGGTCTAGAGGTATGATACTACCTAAACGATGAACAAAACCTACAAGTGATTGTAAAACAAATTCATCCGGTATCCTCTTTTTTATAACCACACATATAAATATATAAAAGGAGGATTTTTTAATGTGTGGAATTACTGCTATTAGTGCAAACAAAGAAGCTCTTCCATTTTTACTTCAAGGGCTTGAAAAACTAGAATACCGAGGATATGATTCAGCCGGTATTACAACAATTGAAAATAATCATTTATTTACAAAGAAGGCTAAAGGTCGCCTTCAAAATTTAAAAGACTTATTAAAAGATGAAAATATTTTAGGACATGTAGGGATTGGTCATACAAGATGGGCAACTCATGGAATCCCATCAAATTTGAATTCTCACCCTCATACAAACAATGATGAAACTATTTCTTTAGTTCATAATGGGATTATTGAAAATTATAGAGAATTAAAAGAAATCTTGATCTTACAAGGATATAAGTTTCATTCTGAAACAGATAGTGAAGTTGTTGTTCATTTAATGGATTACTACTACAAAAAAGAAAAAGATATGTTAAAAGCATTACAACGTGTTATTACTCGAATTGAAGGAAGTTATGCTTTATGTATCGTTTCAACAATTGAACCTGATAAAGTTTTTATCGCTAAAAAAGATAGCCCATTAGTTATTGGAAAAACAGCAGATGCTTCTGTTGCTGCTAGTGATATTCCAGCAATCTTAGATTATACAAAAGACGTTTATTTCTTAGAAGATTATGAAATTGCTGTTTTAAATAAAGAAAATATTTCTTTCTTTGATCAATATGGAAATCCTATTGAAAAAGAAATCACTACTATTCCATATGATAATGAAGCTGCTCAAAAAGGTGGTTATGATACCTTTATGTTAAAAGAAATTCATGAACAACCTTATGCCATTGCTGAAACACTAAGAGGTCGTGTTGAAGGAACTGATAGAATTGTTTTACCTGAATTAGATGCTATTCACGATAAATTTAAAACTTTCAATAAAGCTTACTTTGTTGCTTGTGGAACTGCTTATCATGCTTGTCTTTCAGGAGCTAATATCTTAGAAAGATTAACAGGGATCCCAACTTTTACACAAGTAGCAAGTGAATTTAGATATTGCGATCCAATCGTTGATGAAAAAACAATGTGCGTCTTTGTTTCTCAATCAGGAGAAACTGCTGATACAATGGCCGCTTTACGTTTAGCTAAAGAAAAAGGCTGTACAACAATTGCAATTGCAAACGTTTTAGGATCATCTATTTCTCGTGAAGCTGACCATACAATTTATACATGTGCTGGTCCTGAAATTGCTGTTGCTTCAACAAAAGCTTATACAACTCAATTAATTGTCTTATTATTACTTGGCATGTATATTTCTCAAGCTTTAGGAAATGAAAATGAAGATTATAAACGTATTATTGAAGGTATTGCTTCTTTACCTCAACATATTGAAAATATTTTAAAAGATGAAAAAATATTTGAACACTATGCGTCTTATTTAAAAGATTTAAAAGATGCTTATTATATTGGTAGAAGCTTAGACTATGCAACTGTTTTAGAGGGAGCTTTAAAATTAAAAGAAGTTTCATATGTTCATGCTGATGCCTATATTGCAGGTGAGTTAAAACATGGCCCAATTGCATTAATTGAACAAGGAAGTTTAGTAATTGCTGTTGCAACGCAACCTCGCATTGCTGCTAAAACAATTTCTAATATTCAAGAAACAATTGCACGTGGTGCCAATGTTATCTTATTTACAATCAATGGACAAGAGGTAGGAAATGTTAAAGAAACATATATTTTACCTGATGTTGATCCAATCTTACAATCTGTTTTAGTTGCTGTACCTTTACAACTAATTGCTTACTATGCTGCTGGTCTTAAAGGATGCGATGTAGATAAACCTCGTAACTTAGCAAAATCAGTTACAGTTGAATAAAAAGAAAACTCTATGATGTGCATTTCATAGAGTTTTTTATAGCATATTTTATTATGCTAAAAAAAAGCGCTCATGCGCTTTTTTAACTATCTTCTTAATCCTAATCTTTTTACTAAAGAAGCATATCTTTCGATATCTTTATTTTTTAAGTATTTTAATAAATCTCTTCTTCTACCAATTTTCTTTAATAAACCTCTGTTTGAGTGTTTATCTTTTGGATGTTGTTTGAAGTGACCATTTAATTTGTTGATATCTGCAGTTAATACAGCGATTTGTACTTCTGGAGAACCAGTATCTCCTTCTTTAGTAGCATATTCTTTCATGATAGCTTGTTTTTCTTGTTTAGTTAACATTTCATTTATCCTCCGTATGTTAATATCTTGGCAATATCCAAGCTATACGTTGAGTATTCGCATATCCTAGACATTGTTGCACGACTATTATAACAAAATACTTTATAATTTCAAAGACTTTTTTTAATTATTTTTCTAATCTCTTGTATATTGTTTTTTTGCTTCATATTATTAAAGATTAATAATATGAATGGTGCAACAACAAGTCCCCAAATCCCGATAAACTTCATCAAAAGATACATAGTCACAAACATATAAAGTGCAGGTATTTTGATTTCTTTAGATAACAAATGCGGTTCTAAAATATTTCTCATCAATGCAATAATCCCATAAAGAATTAAAAGTTTTAATGAAAGAGCAGTTTGATTTAATAAAGCAAGTATGATAATCCAAGGAAACATAATCATTTCAATTCCTAATATTGGAAAAAAATCAAAAAAAGAAATAAAAAAAGATAAATTTAAAGCCTGTTTTATACCAATAACTTTAAAGCCTAAAAAAAGCCCTATAAACGTCACAATAAATAAAATACTATATGTTTTAATAACAATAAAGAATGTTTCTATAAAAGAAGATATAAGCATTGTATAAAAACCTTCTTTATCTTTTAGAAAAAAAGGCTGATGAAATAAAAAAAGAAGTGTTAAAAAAAAATAAATAAAAAAACACGCAATAAAATGAACCATATTCATTGCAAATGATACAAGATAATGAACACTTGTTGAAAGAATATTTTGAATAAATATTTGAATTTGTTGATAAAATTGTGTAAAAAAAGAAATAAGATATTGATGTGTTAGAAGTTCTTGATAAAGATTTTCAATAAAATCTGGTAAAAAAGAAAGTGTACTAACAAAGAAAAATCCAGAAAATAGAATAAAAAGAAATAAACAGATATATATCAAAATAAAGATCATCATTGTCATCATTGTTAAAAGTATTTTATTTTTTATATGCATCTTTTTTAAAATCAAATCAATACATGGTCTTAATAAAATTGCTGATAAATAGCTTAAAACAACAATTAAGCATTTCTTAAATAAAATATAAAGAATTAAACACCCTATACTAAAAATAATTCCATAATATAAAAAATTTATTAACCAACGTTTTTTCTTTTCCATATTATAAAATATAAAAAAAGAAGATGATTATTCATCATCTTCTAACATTTTTAATTCTTTTTCACCTGTGATAAATTTTAAGATTTCTGTAGCAGCTTCTTTAGGTCCATTATGTTCATTACCTTTAATTCCTAAACGTGTACGTAATTGTCCAACCTTAACACCTTGATCAAACATACGTTGGAAATAATCTTGTAATAATGGTTCACATTGATCTTGTCTTTGAACAGGACCAAATGGATTTGCAAAGTAGCTTCCTACTAAACCATATTCAGTTGTAGTTCCTTTAGCCATACGGTTACCAGCTCTAAATACTTTAAGAGCATCATCAACATTATCAAAGAAACTTAATGACTCACCATCTTCTTCATAGTTATTAGCATATAAGAACATATCAACATCATGTTTAGCAACAACATCTTTATATTCTGTAATTGGAATAACGATACGTGCATTCACTTTATCTGGATTCATGAAAACAGATCTATCTAATTCTTTAAAACTATAACCAGCATCTAAATCATCAAGTCTTACGAAAGCCCCAATTTCTGTACCTGATGTTTTAACTGTTCCTTTTTCATCTAATGATAATAATCCCATATCATCATAAACAGTGATTAATTCTCTAATGTAAGCAGCCCCATAAACTTTAATTTGTTCAATTGTTTCAGACTTACCAGCACCACTATCACCCATAACAACAATATTTTTTGTTTCTCCACTTTGTAAAGTAATTTGTACCATTGCTCCATGGATTGGAAGTTGTTTTTTATTAATTTTTCTTACATTGTGTAATGTAAGCATCATTTTCTTCATATAACCAAAATAATCAAATTCATCATTTGCTGAAAGTAAAGCAACCATCATATCATTTTCATCATCTTGATAGAAATATTGATGTTTTTTACCATCTTCATAACCATAAACATAGATCATATCTGGTTTTCTATTACGATATTCTTCTTCTGTTGCTAATTGGAATAAGTTACATAAAGTAACCCCTTGTGCCATATAAGCGACATTGAAATAAACAAAACATAATAAGTCTCCTACTTTTGCAGGATAACAGAACCATTGATCTGGATCAAATTTTAAATCTTCAAGTGGGTTTCTCTTTGTTTCAGGGAAAACCCCATCTCTTTTATTACGTTTTGAATATGTAATAAAAGGTGGATGAATAATAACTGATTCAATAAATGGAATATTGTCTAAACAACGATATTCATATGGTAAAAATGAACGCATATTTGAAACACGTAAACCAGCATTAACACCAGCAGTGATTTGACGTAAAACATTTTCACTTTGTCCAATACATTTATTTTTAATTGATCGATATACTGATAAAACAAGTGCTTCAAAATTAGCTTGTGCATCAGCGAATTGAACGTTTTGATATCCCCCTCTTGATTCTTCGTTATAAACCACACTGTAACGTTGTAAACGACGCCAGAATAAATAGATATCTTCAATCACTTGTGTAAATTCATCCATATCTCTAAAATATGGAGCAAATTTAGGATAAATTGAAGCTAATTCCTTAGGATCCATAACGAGTAATAATCTAAAAACCGTTCTCAAATCATCAACAATATCAATACTTTCTTTTTGTACTTCTCTCAAGTATTCATAAGCTGTTGTTTTCTTTCTTTTGATATCGTGTACATACCCTTTAAGTACACGTGCAAAAGATTCGCTTTCAATCAACTCACAACGTGATTGACAGTATTCTTCTGAAAAGTTAAGAATTGCATTTCCTCTAGTAATTTTAAATTTATATGACATTTTATCATCCTTTCCACCAATAAGATTCCCCATACATTGCCTTATTGATTGACATTATCTTACCATAAATTTTTTTACAAGCAAAATAAAAACATTAAAAATATGACTTATTTTTTGATTTTTTTACTTAAAATTATACAATTAAGATTTATTTATTACATAGATATTTTTTTATTGCATATCTATACAAAAAAAGACTCCTATAAAGGAATCTTAAAAAACACTTTACCAATGACATCTTCATCAAAATCAAAATAACCCAACTTTCTAGAATCTAAAGAATGATTACGATTATCACCCATGACAAATACTTTCCCTTTAGGAATATCTATAGAAATATCTTCCGTATTCATCTTTTCCTTAATATAGTTTTCTTTTAGTTTTTTTCCATTGATATAAACTTCATTATTTTTAATATCTAGATGATCTCCACCTACAGCAATAACTCTTTTAATAATAAGTGTATCCTCTAAGCCATCATCATAATCAACAATAATAATATCATCTTTTTTTGGTTGACTACGTTTATAAAAAACTTTATCAATTAAAACAATATTATTTTGAAAATAAGTATTTTCCATACTTGAACCATTAACTCTTGATATTTGTACAAACTGTAAAAATATAAAAGTAACAATTACTGTTAAAACAATGACTTTGATATATTCTAATATAATTGAAGTTGTACTTTCTTTTCTTTCATTCATAAAATCACCTGAATGAATTATATCACTTAATGAGATTCATTCAAATGTTTTTTTAACTTTGTAATAATTTTCTTTTCTAGTCTTGAAACTTGCACTTGAGAAATATTTAATCTTTGTGCCACTTTTTCTTGATTAAAATCTAATTGATATCTCATATATAAAATAAGTTTTTCTTTTTCATCAAGTTTTTCAATTTCTAATTTTAAAGCTATTTTTTCAAACCACATCGTATGATGTTTATCTTCTATTCTTTCCTCCATCGAAATGGTAGATCCGTCTTTTTCATAGATTGGCTCAGATAATGATGTTGGATAATAAGAAGCATCTATAGCCTCTACTACATCCATAACATCTACTTCTAATTCTTTTGCTATTTCTTGAACCGTCGGTTCATAGCCATAAAGTGTAATCAACTTTTCTTTCGTTTTATTAATTTTTAAATTAAGTTCTTTTAATGATCTAGATACTTTAATTGTACCATCATCCCTAAAATATCTCTTAATTTCCCCCATAATAATAGGAACAGCATACGTAGAAAATTGTACACCATAATGAACATCAAAATTATTAATCGCTTTCATAAGTCCAATACATCCTATTTGAAATAGATCTTCTTTATCATAATAATTATTTTTAAAGCGATGAACGATTGACCATACAAGTCCTAAGTTATTTTTAACAATAAGTTCTTTAGCACTTTGATCCCCTTTTTGCGCTAATTCAATACTCTTTAAAACATCTTCTCTAGTCATGAACAATTCTTTTTTTCATCATAAGTCGAGTTCCTAAATCCAAAGAAGATTCAATAGTCATTTCATCACATAAAGCTTCAATAATGCTTAACCCCATTCCTGCATGCTCTAATTCTTTTTTAGAAGAAAACATCGGTTGTTTGGCCTTTTCAATATCTTGTATTCCTTTTCCTTTATCAATCACATAAATTGTCAACATATCATCTTCAATAAATGCTTTGACTTTAACTAAACAGCCTCTATCACCATTGTAGCCATGAATAATAGCATTAGAAACAGCTTCTCCCACAATAGTTTTAATCTCTACGATTTCATCAATCGTAGGATTTAAACAAACAACAAAAGAAGCAATACATGTCCTTACAAACGGTTCATTTTCTAGAGCCGCACTAAAAGACAATGACATTTCATTGGTCATATTTGAGCCTCCTTTATATATTCCATAATTTCAAACAAACCACTTAACTCAAAGACCTTATAAGCCGTATTAGACAATCTACTTAAAAATAATTTTCTTCCTTCTTTTGACAATTGTTGATATCTTCCTAAAACAAGTCCTACACCTGCACTATCTATAAATGTTGTATGTTTAAAGTCAAAAATAACGTCTTGATCATTCATAGCAAGAATAACATTTAATTTATTGCGATAATATGACACATTATAACCATCTATTTCTCCATAAAATGAAATGATTAATTGATCATCTTTTATTTTATATTCCATTTTATTTTTCATTTTTTCATCTCCTTACAAGCATCTTAGCTCATCTTAAAAATAAAAAAAATAGATTCGACAAAACTAGAAATAAAGACAAAAAAAGAGTCTAAATCAGCGATTTATAGACTCTCATTAACTTATTTAAAAAATTCATTTTTTCTACATTTTTTTCTAAATATACAGGATAACTTGCAACCCTTTTACCCTGTTTGGTTAAAACCAAGTCACCTATTTCTTCATTTTTAGAAATAGGCAATTTAATATCATGATAATTGATTTTTGCCTTTACCTTAGAAGTATTTGCCTTATCATTTAAATAATAAATATCCTCTAAACTAATAACATTTACTTCTTGTTCAATTAAATCTTTCATCTTTAAAGTATCAAGAATTTCACCTTTTTGATAAAGTTTAACTTGTTGATATTTAGAAAAGCCATAATTCAATAAACCTTTCATATCTTCATTTCTCGTTTGTGGCTTATCTTCATTCATTAAAACTCCTATTAATCTCAAATTATTTTTTTTGCATGTTGTTACAATACAATACCCTGCTTCTTTAGTATAACCCGTTTTTAAACCATCTACACCTTGATATTGTTTTAAAAGTTTATTTGTATTGACCAACCAAAACTTTTGCTGATTTTTTTCTCTAATATAGCTATCATATAAAGAAGTAACTGAAAATAATTTTTTACCCCCTATTTTAATTAAATAAGCTCCCATCGTTGCTAAATCTTTAGCACATGTATAATGATTAGCATCATGTAATCCCGTACAGTTTTCAAAATGTGTATTAACAAGTTTTAAACTTTGTGCTTTTTCATTCATCATTTTAACAAATTCTTGATGACTACCTGCAATTCCTTCTCCAATTAAAACAGATGCATCATTTGCTGAAGCTATCGCAACACATTTAAAAAGTTCATCAACACTCATCGTCTCATTTTCTTCTAAGTAAACTTGACTTCCTCCCATACTTGCTGCATAAGCTGAACAACTAAGGGTATCATTCCATTTTATTCTTTTTTCTTTAATTGCTTCAAACAATAAAATCATCGTCATTATTTTTGTGGTTGAAGCTGGATATAATCTCTTTGTTTCATTTTTGCAATATAAAACCTGCTGACTATGAGCATCTATTAAAATAGCACTTTGAGCCCCTTGAGCAAGTTCATTTGCATAAACAGGACTGATTGAAGAAATCATTAAAAGCATAATCATAAATAAACATATTTTCTTTTGTAACATTTTGATCGCCTCAACATATTATATGTTTTTTTGGCAGTTTATTTATAAAATAACCATTATTTATCATTTTTATAGCAAAAAAATAATGTTAGGTTAAAACCTAACATTATTCATCACCAAATGAAATACCGATAGCCTTAGCAGCCTTTACTAATTCACCATTTGGATCAACATGTTTTTGTTGACCAATCTTAGCCGCACCAATAACTTCTTCTAAAGAAGTATATCCCATTTTATCACCATTAATTGTAACAACGTTTCCAAATTTTCCTTCATTAATAAGTTCAACTGCCGCAACACCATAACGAATTGATAAAATACGATCATATGCTGTAATATCTCCACCACGTATAATATGTCCTGGATTTACAGAACGTACTTCATGATTTGGAATTACTTTTTCTAAATCATCTGCTACTTTAGCAGCTAATCCCGAATATCGTACTGGATCTGGACTGTCTTCAACAATTTTTCCAATAACTTTTGTTCCATCTGCATATTTAGCACCTTCAGCAACAGCTACAACTGTATATGGTAAGCCCATTTCATCACGTTTTTTAATCGCTTTAGCAATGTTTTCAATCGTAAAAGGAATTTCTGGAATTAAGCATACACCTGCATTTCCAGCAAGACCTGCATACAATGTAATCCATCCAGCATCTCTACCCATTAACTCACAACAAATAACACGATGATGTGATTTTGCTGTTGTTTGTAATCGATCAATAAATTCTGTTCCTACTGACATTGCTGAAATAAATCCATAAGTCACATCAGTACTTGCTAAATCATTATCCATTGTCTTAGGTACACCTATAACATTGACACCTTTTCTAGAAAAGTCTCTAGCACTTGTAAGTGTTCCATCTCCACCTAAAATAACTAAAACATCAACACCATCTTTTTTTAAGTTTTCCACAGCAACATCCGAAACATCTTTCTTAACTTTTCCACCGTGTCCATCATCTACTAAATAATCAAATAAATTATCTTTATTAGAACTATATAAAATAGTTCCCCCTTCTTTATAGATATCTTCTACTGTTTCTTCAGTAAGTTCAACATAATTATTATGATATAACCCTCTATATCCATAAACAAATCCAATCACTTCATAACCATATTTAGAGATTGCAGTTTTAGTAATTGTACGAATAACAGCATTTAAGCCTGGACAATCACCTCCACCAGATAATAATGCAATTTTTTTGACAGTACTTCCCATAATTTTCTTCCTCCATACTATATAATTATAAATTCTAGAAGAAGAAAAAACAATACTTTTTTGTAAACGCTTACAAGATACGTAATTTTTTCATAAAAAAAAGAGTTTTACGAAACTTATCGTAAAACTCGTTAATTCTCTATTTTGGTAAAAATACTAAGAAAATTACAAAACAAACATCTAAGATCCATACAATTGGTTTGATTTCTTTAATTTTACCAACACCAATCATAGAAACTGTATATGTAATAAATCCAATAGCAATACCATTTGAAATAGAATAAGCTAAGATCATAAAAATAACTGTCATGAATCCACTTGCTGCATAAACAAGATTATCCCATTCAATTCCTTTTAATTGTTGTGCCATTAAGACACCAACAATAATTAACGCTGGCGCTGTCACTGCACTTGTAACGCATGAAAGTAATGGTGAGAAGAAAACAGATAATAAGAAGCATACCCCAGTAGTAACCGCAGTTAAACCAGTTCTTCCCCCTACTTCAACACCTGAAGTTGATTCAACAAATGATGTAACAGTTGAAGTTCCTGCAACAGAACCAATAACAGTACCAATTGAATCTGCTAATAAAGCACGATCTACATTTTCTGGATTTCCTGTTTCATCTACTAAATTAGCTCTATTACATACAGCAACAAGAGTTCCTGCAGTATCAAAGAAGTCAACGAATAATAATGAGAAGATTGCTACGTAACATTGTGGATGTGAAGTTAATTCTCCAAGTCCTGAAGCAAATGCTCCTACTAATGAAAAATCAAAGTCAAATGAAATAACTCCAGTAGGAATTTCTGGCATTCCTTTAACACCACAAACTCCAGCAATAATTCCCACAACAGCTGTAACAACTAAACCATAGAAAACAGCTCCAGGAACATTTTTAGTTAAAAGTAATAAAGTAATTAAAATACCAACTACTGCTAAAATAACTGTTGGTTCTTGTAAATTACCAAGACCAACAAATGTTGATTCATTTGCTACAATGATTCCTGCATTTTTTAAACCAATAAAAGCAATAAAGAATCCAATACCTGCACCAATTGCCAATTTAAGTTGAGCAGGAATTGCATTAATAATCATTGTTCTAATTCCAGTAATTGAAATTACTAAGAAAATGATTCCTGATACAAAGACACAAGCTAATGCCCCTTTATAAGATAATCCCATACCAAAACAAATAGTATAAGTAAATAAAGCATTAACTCCCATACCTGCAGATAAAGCAACTGGATAGTTTGCCACTAATCCCATAATAATTGTTGCCACTGCAGAAGAAATAGCAGTTGCAAGGAAAACCCCTTGAACAGACATTCCAGTTTCACCAAGCATTGCTGGATTGACAGCTAAAATATAGGCCATTGCCAAGAAAGTTGTCACACCTGCTAAAATTTCAGTTTTCACTGTAGTGCCCTTTTCATTTAATTTGAAAAACTTTTCTAACATAAATTTCTCCCTTCTTTAAAACGCTATTATCGTACATCATTTTTAATCAACTGACAAGCAAACAAAAAAAGCACTTACATAAAAAGTGCTAATAATAAGGGCATAAATACTGCAGGTAAAAGATTACCAACTTTAATTTTAGTATGAAAACATAAATTAGTACCCACCGCAAAAATCAAAACTGAACCAACAAATGAAATATTAGAAATCATAGTTGTCGTAAAATAAGGTGCTAGAAAAGAAGCACAAACCGTCAGTAATCCTTGATAAACAAAGATAGGGATTGCTGAAAATATAGTACCTACTCCAAGCGTTGAAGCAAAAACCATTACTATAACAAAATCCATGACCGCTTTAGAAATCAAGATACTTGGATCATGTAGTAAACCATCTTGAAAAGAACCAACAATGGCCATGGCTCCTACACATATAACAAGTGAAGTTGAAACAAAACCTTCAATAAATTTAGAATCATTACTTTTTACTTTGCTTTTTAAATAAAAACCAAATTGTTCAATTCTTTTTTCAATATTAATAAAATCTCCTATAAGTGCACCAAAGCATAAAGATAAAACAAGAATTAAAGAACCTGTTGACTCTATTGTTGATTTAGAAATCTTTAACATCCCCGTCATCTCACCAGAAATACCAACAAATAAAACTGCTAAACCAATTCCTTGCATAATTGTTTCTTGATATCTATTCTTTAAACCATTTTTAAACAATAAACCAATAATGCCACCTGCAATAACGGCTATGGTATTAACAAGCGTTCCTAATCCAAACATTCAAATAATCCTAACCTTTCCATTTCATAATACACACCATCATTTTCAACACTTTCACAAATCTTATCGGCACTTTCTTTTAATTCTTGACAGGCATTTTCCATTGCTACACCATAATGGCAAACTTGTAACATTTCATAGTCATTCATACTATCTCCAAAAGCAATGGTATCTTCCATTTTCATATGAAGTGTTTCAACAACTTTTTTAATGGCCAACCCCTTATCAATTCCTTTTTTGATAATTTCACCATTAATAGAGTGTTGGCTAAACATTTCATGAACAATAAAATGATAATCTGGTAAAAGTGCTTTTGCTTTTTCAATATCTTCTCTATTAAAGGCAATAAAACAAAGTTTATGAATTCCTTGTTCTTGATATTCACTAATATCAACCATATGATATTCTTTCTTTTGTTGTTCTTTTAATCTTTCAAACTCTGAATTAGTGCCTTCATCACCTAACAAGGCATGGGCAAAATAATGACGTAATTCATCACTGGCAAAAGTCATATAAGTTGATTCTAAATTATAAAGAATATGATTTTGATCAAAGGCCTTTCTTGCTTTGTTGACTTCTTCTTTTTCTAAATAAGTTGTTTCAATCACTTCACCTTTAATTTCAAGATAACCCCCGGCTGAACAAATACAACCATCAAAATCATCAGACATAATCCCTTCTATACCTACACGATTTCTTCCTGTACATAAAAAAATCAAATGTCCATTCTCTCTTGCTTTTTGAATTCCATTTTTTACAAGAGCTGATAAAGGATAATTTGGTGTGACTAATGTTCCATCTATATCTAAAAATACTATTTTTTTCATGTTTCTACCCCTTTTTCAATGACTCTATTTTAATTGTTTTTCTCTTTTTTATCAATCAAATAGGGAAAACTTTTAATCAAATTTTCCCTTTCACACCACCGTACGTACGGTTCCGTATACGGCGGTTTAATTAAATTTCAATTTATGTCTTATTAAATAATAATCAGAACAGCTGACCAATCCATTGTTGATTAACCTCTGTTTTGATATCGCTCTTACCACACATGTTTTGGTCGTTACAAATTGATAATGATCTCCCATGTATGATGTTTGTCTTGCCAAATTATGATTGACTCCTAATTTTCTTAACCAGTGATATCTTCCGCTTGGTACTTTCCATTGCTTCCATAGTATCACTCTTAGTCTTGTTCGTAGATGTGCATCTATTTTCATCATAGTTCTCTGCATATCGCCAATGGCATAGTAATTTATCCATCCTCTAATCACTGGATTCAATTGTCCAACTCTTGTTTTAAAGCTCATATTCTTTCTTCTACAAGTTAGCTGTTTTAGTTTTCTTTCAAAACTTTTAACTGAATCTTTGTGTGGTATACTTCTCCATGCTTTGGTTTGTTGATTGTAATAGAATCCAAATCCCAGATATTTTAAATTATCCGGTTTTGTAATATGTGTCTTTGTCATATTGACCTTTAATCCTAACTTCTTTTCAATCCAGTTTGTGATTGTTCGCATTACTCTCTTTGCACTTGCTTCACTTTTGACCGCTATGACACAATCATCCGCATATCTTACAAAGTGCAGTCCTCTTGCTTCTAGTTCCTTGTCCAGTTCATTGAGCAGTATGTTTGAAAGCAACGGCGAAATATTCCCACCTTGCGGTGTTCCTTTGTTTGTTGCTTCATATCGTCCCTTTGACATCACTCCTGCTTGCAGATATTTTCTTATTAAGGATTCTACATCTCCATCATTGATAATATTATGTACATAACTCATAAGTTTATCATGTGGTACATTGTCAAAGAACTTTTCTAGGTCAATATCGACTATCCAAATATAATCTTCATTTAAATAATCTAAAAGTTTGAGTATTGCCTTTTCACAACTTCGATTTGGTCTGAATCCATAACTGTAACCACTAAAGTAAGGTTCACATATTGGTTCTAATTTTTGTATCATCGCCTGTTGGATAATCCTGTCCATAATGGTTGGTATACCAAGTTTTCTAATACCACCATTGAGTTTCGGTATTTCAACCCTTTTGACTGGTTGAGGTCGATAATTTCTTGTTTCAATTTGTTTCTTGATGTTCTTCCAGTTTTGATTGACATAATCTTTGATTTCTTCAACTGTTACACCATCTACTCCACTTGCCCCTTTATTAGAAATTACTTTCCTGTAAGCAATGAGCATGTTTTCCCTGGATAGAATTTCATTCAGTAATTTAGACATAACTTGTGTGCTCTTCTCCTTTCCGCTTTCTAATACTAAGTTCTAGGTTTATATACATTTTGACTCAAATACGCTTCATCTACTTTGTACTGTCAAACACGTATTAGAAACATACATTCATTTTGCACTATTTAATTATTCAGGCCTTCAGTATTCTGTTCATACCTACTATGCCGTCTGCTGACTTCTCACTATTCGTTGTTACTACTCTATCGCTAGTGAGACCTCACGGGATAAGTCATACATCTTTCCTCGTTTACCCACTGGATTTACACATTAAGATTACGGTTGCCTTTTGGACTTCATTGCTTTGTGCCAATTTATCCTCTTAATACGCCTTATTATCCAGTTCATGTTCTTTGGGCCACGATTTCGCTATTGCTTCCTCTCTCCCACACCTCGCGATGTGAAACTTGCAAGTCGCTATATGATTCGTTGGCAACTACGCTCATGAAGGACTTTCACCTTAGATGTAAAACATGCCCGTCATACACAAAAAAAGAGAGCTTTGCTCTCTAACGCATAATAATATAAGCTAAATATGCAACATAAAGAAGAAGCATGATGATTCCTTCTTTACGATCAATTTTATGTTTTGTAAACCCAAAATATAAGACAATAACTGAAAAAACAGTTAAAACAAGAATATCGATAATATTTTCAAAAATAAAAGTAATTGGACTAATTGTTGCTGCCACCCCTAAAACTAATAAAATATTAAAAATATTTGAACCAATGACATTTCCAAGAGCCATATCTACTTCACCTTTTCTAGCTGCTACAATTGAAGTAACCAGTTCTGGTAAAGAAGTTCCAAGAGCAACAATGGTAAGACCCACTAAGTTTTGTGACATACCTAAAGATAAGGCAATACTTGAGGCACTTTCAACAACAAAGTCTCCACCAAATTTAATAGCGATAGCACCACCAACAATATAAATCAAACTCAATCCCATTGAAATAACTTTAATTTCTTCTTCCTCTTGATATGTATTCATCGCCTTTTTCGCTGACATAATCATATAGACAATATATCCCACAAATAAAGCAAGGAAAATAAGCCCATCAATACGCCCTAATGTCATTCCTAAATAACCTAAAACCATTAATAAAATGGCACAAACAATAGAAAAAGGAAATTCTTTTTTTAGTGTATCAATTTGTACTGCAATAGGCACAAATAAAGCTGAAATACCACAAACAACCATTAAATTAAAAATATTTGAACCAACAGCATTAGCAACTGCTAAAGCATTGTTTCCATCCATCGAAGCTGTAATACTGACAGCACATTCAGGTAAACTTGTTCCCATCGCTACAATTGTTAAACCGATAATTAATGAAGGAATATGAAATCTTGTTGCAATAGAAGAACTCCCTTCTACAAAGAAATCAGCACCTTTCATTAATAAGGCAAAACCTACAACAAGAACCAATAACGAAATAAAAATATTTGTCATACCACTCTCTCCTTTAAAATATTCCTAGATGTTCTAATAAAATTTTCAAACCAATTACAATTAAAATAATCCCACCAGCAATTTCTGCCTTATGTTCATATTTTGACCCAAAAATCTTACCAATATAAACACCAATAAAAGAAATAACAAAAGTTGTACAACCAATAATACTCATGCATTCCACAATTGGATAATTCAAAAAGGCAAAAGTAATTCCTACAGCTAAAGCATCAATAGATGTTGCAATAGCAAGTAAAAACAATTCCTTTAAATCTAATTTAAATTCTCCCTCTTCTTCATCATCTTCTGCTTTAATACCATCAATAAGCATCTTTCCACCAATAATACCTAATAAAATAAAAGCAATCCAATGATCAATACTCGTAATATAGCTTTCAAAACCTCTTCCTAAAAACCATCCTGTAAAAGGCATTAAAGCCTGAAAGCCTCCAAAAAATAATGCAATAATAAAAACATCTCTCTTTTTTACCTTCTTCATCGATAACCCTTTACAAATAGATACCGCAAAAGCATCCATTGAAAGACCTACACCAATCAAAAAGATTTCAATAAATAAACTCATACCAAATTCCTTTCTTCCTAAAATAAAAGAGGCCCATGCATAAAAAAACTTATGCATGAGTCTCGTTCTTTAAGATTTGCCAGGCTTACGCCATGATGTTGACAAACCGCGTCCTAAGACGTGTACTACTCCCTCATTCAACATCTTGATATTATCAAAGTCTTTAATTAAAAGCAAGTTATTTTTTGACTTTTACACTAACAAATTTACAAATAAAGATAATAGCTGCACCAAGAGCTGTCATTAAATAAACAAAAGTAAATAAGGCATTTAAACCAATAGTATCTTGTAAAACACCTCCAAGAACATTTCCTAAAGTTGACCCAATTCCTGATGTCATAATACCAATCATTGTTTGTCCTGACATTTGGTCTTGAGTATCTAGATTATAAGTTACATAGTAAGTAATAACACCTGTAAATAAACCATAAGAAAGTCCTTGGAACATCATTCCAATAATTAAAACAACAAGATTTGGTGCTAGTCCAATGGTATAGTTACGACAAATATAGAAAATAGATGCAACTAAAATAAGAGTAACACTATTAAATTTCTTCATCAATTTTGGTACAGTCATCATGACTGGTAATTCACTAAAGGCCATAGCAAACATAGCTACGCCATATAACGATGTATTTCCACCTAAACTTTTAACGATATTAATTAAATAAGTTCCAATTGCTGTTGCTCCAGAGAACATGAAACAGAAACCTAAAAGTAAGAAAAAGAAAATTTTATATTTTCTAATAACCGTAATAACAGATCCTTCTTCTTGAACTTCTTCTGTTTTTGTTTCTGTAATCTTTGATTCAGGTAAATGATATAAAATAAATAATGTCACTAAGGCAAAGATACAATATGCAATAGATAAAACATTAGCTCCTAAAAAAGAAACCACTTGTCCAAAAATCAAAGCACTTGTTGCCCATGAAGCTGAACCAATTCCTCGAGCAAGTCCAAAGTTAACATATGTTCCTTCATTGATATAATTCATTGCAATCATCGTAAGCATAGGTACTGTAGACATATTTAAAGCATACATAACGACATAAAAAATCATAACTAAAAAGGCTGGTATTGGTAAAAAAGCCATCATATAAAGAAACAGTTGTTAACATTAAAATTGTCATGAGTTTTTTAATTGTCATCCCTTTAATTTTAGAAATTAAAGATGACATAAATGGTGATAAGAAAATTGTAGCAACACAAGAACCACCTGTGACGATTCCAATTTCCGTATTTGATAAACCTTTTGATTGTAAGAAAACGGCAATAAATCCATTGATACAACATCCAGTAAACCAATAAAATAAATGTAAAAAATTATATTTTGCTTTTAGTGACATATTTCTTCCTCCCTAATCGTAAAATACATTCTAACATATTTTTTTAAAGATGATGCTATTTTCAAAATTTGAAAAAAGAAAAGAAAGGGTTTTCCCTTTCTAAAGTTTTAAAGCAAGTTGAGTTGCTTCAAAGATAGCTTTTTTAGCGTCTCCTGCAAGAGATGCATCACCAATTAAATGAACATGTTCCCCTTTTATTTTTTGATAAAGATCTTGATTTGCTTTAGAACCAAAAGCTAAAACAATGGTATCAAAATGTGAAAGTGTTTCTAATTGATTATTCTTTTCATAAACAATACCATCTTGATTAATTTTTAAGACCTTACTTTCTAAAGTAAATGTCACGTTGAGTTGTTTTAGATGATCCAATAAATTAAGTCTTGGTCTTTTAGGTGCAAGTGGAGCTGCTTTATCAAGCATATCGACGACATGAACTTGATTTCCATATTCTGCTAAAACCTCTGCTGTTTCTACCCCAACAAGTCCTGCTCCTAAAACAAGAACTTTTTGATCTTTTAATAAATGTTTGAACGATAAAATATCTAAAGCACTATAGACATTTTCATGATCAATTCCTTCAATTGGAGGAATAACTGGTTTAGAACCACAAGCAACAATCACTTCATCAAAGTTTTTATTTTCTAAAAATTCTTTTGTCACATATGTATTATATTGAATTTCTACACCATATTTATGACAAAAAGCAAGGTAAGTAGAAATAGTTTTCGCTAAATCCTGTTTCATTGTAGGTACTGCTGCCAAACGATATTGACCACCTGCCACATTTTCTTTTTCAAAAACAGTGACTTGATGTCCTCTGTTAGCTAAAACCCAAGCAGCTTGTAAACCGGCAGGGCCAGCCCCAATGATGGCAATCTTTTTAACATGGTCTGTCTTTTCAATGATCCAATCTCCTTCTTTGCCACTGAATGGATTAATCATACATGAAGTTCCATAACCCTCTTCAAACATATTAGTATAAAGACATCTTTGCATACATCCTGTACATGTTAAAATTTCATCTAATCTTCCTTCTTGTACTTTTTCAGGAAAATGAGGATCACAAATAGATTGTCTTCCTAAAGCTACAAAATCCATAGCTTGAGAGCGAATAGCACTTAAGGCAAGTGTTGCATCATTGATTCTACCTACGCCAATAACAGGAATAGAAACAACTTCTTTGACTCTTTTAACATTTTCAATATTAAAACCGCTTTTTACATAATAAGAACGAATGGCCTCACCATAAGAAATATGAATCGCATCTGCTCCAGCATTTTCAAAACACATCGCATGAACCATCGCATCTTCAATACTGTTTCCACCAACATATCCTTCATCACCACTTGTTCTTACAACAACTGGATAATCTTGTCCACAGGCTTTTTTAACGGCTTCAACAATTTCACAAACAATACGTGCACGATTTGTAATATTTCCACCATATTGATCAACCCTTTTATTAACATCTTTTGATAAAAATTGAGCAAGCAAATACCCATGAGCTCCATGAATTTCCACACCATCAAATCCTGCTTTTTGAGCGCGTAAAGCGGCATCCACAAATTTTTGAATAACTATTTGAATTTCATCTATTGTTAGTTCATGAACTTTTTGAGGATTAGAAGGATTAGGTAAATTACTAGCTCCTACTGGTATAAGAGTTGTCGTCCCTTTTCCTTGAAGTCTTCCTGAATGTTGAAGTTGAGCAAAAATCTTACCATCATTTTCATGAACTCTTGTTGTAATTTTTGAAAGCATTTCAATAAAACAATCGTCATAAATTCCTGCTTGTGTTTTTTCAGCAAGCCCTTCTTCACTGACACATAAAAATTCAGTAAAAATGAGACCAAACCCACCTTTTGCTCTTTCTCCATAGTAATTAACAGCTTGATTTGTAAAATAATGTTCTTCATTTGTATAGTGACTATCCATCGCTGGAACAACAAATCTATTTTTAATTTCTAATTTTCCAATTTTCATTGGTGTAAATAATTGTTGATACATATTTTTCTCCTTTATACACTTTTTAATTGTTTTCTTCTTTGTTTCACTTTTAATTCATCATTTTCATTAAAATGATCAATAACATCCTTTAAATAATTTAAAATTGTTTCTTTATCTTTAGGTAAATAACCTGTAAAATCAACAGCACTCGAAACACTACGAGCATATAGATAAATTTCATTTTCTAAATGTTCAATAAGTGTTTGTAATTCTTCAATTCTTTCGAGTTCACCTGGCTCTTCAAATAAACCATTTTCTTCATCTTGTTTTAAAGGGGTATCAGGTAAAATAGCAACTGTTGTTAAAAAAATCATATAAGGATGAAGTTGATTTAAAAGTTTGGCAGTCTTGATTGCACTTTCCTTACATCTTCCTTTTCCAGCAATACCACCTAAATAAATTACACGATAATCTACATCTGCTTCTTCTAATTTTTTTAATTGTTGTAAAATATCACTTGCAAGATAACCTTTATTCATAAACGTTAAAGCTTCATCATCCCCACTTTCAATACCAATAAGAAGGTCTTCAAAACCTAAGTGTTTTAAATAACGTAAATCAGCCACTGATTTATTCATTAAATCTGTCACACGTGCATAGGTCGAAATACGCGCTTGAGGTAAATACTTTCTAATAAGCAAAGCAATCTTTTCAAGTCTTGAAACACTTAAAGCATAAGGATTTCCACCTGCTGCCCAGACTTCTTTCAAATCTGGACGAATACGTGATACTTCGATTAGATCTTCTTCAATTTGACTAAGTGGTGCCATTTTAAAGGGATATCCTTGATAAAAATTACAAAATTTACATTGGTTATGACTACAACCAACAGTTACTTCCAACATAAGGCTATAAGCATCTGTAGGTGGTCTAACAATTGGTCCATGATAATGCATATCATTCATCCTTTCCTTTTAATCAAAATTATAGTTTCTTTTAAATACTTTCAAATTACATTTTTTACAACATGTATTAAGTTTTAACTTTATACTAAACATGATATACTAAAGAAAAAGGAGAAGGCTTATGAACGAAAGACAATTAGAATCATTTATTTTATCAGCTGATGAAAAAAGTTTTTCTAAAGCAGCAACAAAATCTTATATTTCAACTCCTGCTTTAGTTCAACAAATTAATTTACTCGAAAAAAGTATTGGCTTTAAGCTTTTTAAAAGAGGTCATCAAGGAATTACTTTAACGCCATCAGGTGAAATCTTTTATAAGTCCGCTAAAGAAATTTTAAATATTTATGATCAAGCATGTAAAAAAGGACAAGAACTTGAAAATCATCAACAGATCATCAAAGTTGCTTATCCTTTTGAAAAATTTCCACTTTTCTTATTAAAAGCTTATCAAAAATTTCATCAAGACTATCCTAATGTTTCTTTAGAATTTGTCCCTTTATCCTTTAATCAACATATACAGGCTCTAAAAAACAAAGAAGTAGATTTAAGTATTATTGCCCGTCCTATAGATAACCTAATTCAAGATTTAGTTTTTACAACGCTTTATCAAGATACTTATAGCTTTTGTATGTCTTTATCTCATCCTTTATCGCATAAAAAAAGACTCACAAAAGATGATTTAAAAAAATATCCTATCTTAGTTGGACAATATTCTTATTTAAAAGATTCTTTTGATAGCCTTCTTCCTCAAGAATGTCAAATCATTCATTTAAACCAAGAATATGATCTTTCAACCTGTTCAAATCTTCTGGTTTCCAATGAAATCATGGTTATCCATTCTTTATGGAAAGAAAACTATATGCCTCTTTTAAAAGTAATTCCATCTTCAATTAAAGCAGGTGATATTGGCGCACTATATCATCAAAATCACTTAAAAACTCTTGATTTATTTTTAGAGTATTTAAAAAGCATAGATTAGATTTTCTAACCTATGCTTTTAATTAGTCATTACCAATAACTCTTAAATCTTTTGGATAACTATTTAAAACTTTACATCCATCTTTTGTGACTAAAACAAGATCTTCAATTCGAACTCCAAATTCACCTTGTAAATAAACACCTGGTTCAATAGAGAAAGTCATACCTTCTTGAACTTCTAAATCAAAGTTTTGTGAAACATCACACCATTCATGAACATCACGTCCAATGAAATGACCTAAACGGTGGTTAAATTCAACAGTATACCCACCTTCAGCAATAATATCTCTAGCACATTTATCAATATCACAAAGTCTTACCCCTGGTTTGATTATAGCTTCTGCTGCTTTTTGAGCTTTTAAAACAAGTTCATAAACTGCTTTTTGTTTTGGTGATACTTCTTTATAGAAAACAGTTCTTGTCATATCACTACAATATCCTTTATATAAACCACCAATGTCAATGACAATACTATCTCCTGCTTTTAAACGACTGTCATCTCCACTATGATGGTTATCAGCACCATTTTTACCATAGGCAACAATTGGTTCAAAGGAATTTCCTGTACAACCATGTTTTTGATAAATTCCTTCAAGTTGTTTAGAAACTTCTTCTTCTGTTAAATCTCCTTTTGCACAAATATTAATGACTTCATCGACAACTAAATCATTGATTTTTGATGCTTCAATCATTAATTGTTGTTCTTTTTCATCTTTGATCATTCTCACACGATCAACACATTCAGATCCTAATTCAAAATGACATTCATCTACTAGATTCATTAAAGGAATTAAGAATCTTGCTGGAAAGTTTTTATCGATTCCAATAGAACATGCCCCATCAAATTCATCTGCAAGTAATTGAAGATAATTATCTGTATCACTATACCATACTTGTTCAATATCAAGTTCATGATCCAAATAAAATAAATTATTCATAAATAATTTATGATGTCCATCAATTGATAAAAGAAGTAAATACATTCTTTCACCTGGATTATTTTTATAATTGATTAAATAATCAATTGATGATGGATCGCTAATAATTAAATGCGTTAATTGTCTTTTTTGCATTTCTTTAAGTACTTTTTCTAATCTCATCTCTTTATCCCCCTACTATTAACTATTTTAATACGTTTATCTAAAAAATTAAAGAAATATAATCATATTTATTTTAATGCCTAAAAAGCATTAAAAACATAAATTATAAGTATTAGACATTATGTAAATCTCTTTATAAAATAGAATCAGAAAAGGAGGACACATTATGAAAAAACATTGGTCCGTTTTAATTTGTTGCTGTGGTTTAGCTGCGGCATCTATTGGTATTTCAATTAATTCATCAGGTGTTTTTTATACACCTGTTTCAGAAAGCCTACATATGTTAAGAGGTACATTTTCAATGCATATGACACTTTTTTCTCTGGCAACTGCCATCATGTCATTGTTTGTACCAAAACTTTATCAAAAATTTTCTTTTAAAAAGATTCTAACTTTCAGTGTTATTATTGCAGTTGTTTCAACAGCCGCTATGGCACTTGGAAAAAATGCTATTACTTTCTATATTTTAGGAGCCATTCGCGGAATGTCGACAAGTCTTTTTTCTATTGTACCCATTACCATGATTATCAATGGATGGTTTGAAAAGAAACATGGTCTCGCTACTAGTATTGCCTTTGGTTTTAGTGGTTTAGGTGGAACCCTTTGCTCTCCAGTTTTATCAAGTGTGATCAGTTCTTTTAATTGGCAAATGGGCTATCTATTAAAAGCGATTATTCTTTTACTTTTATGTTTACCAGCTGTTCTTTATCCATTTTCGATGAATGCTAAAGATGAAGGTCTTCTTCCTTATGGTTATCAAGAAAAACAAGAAACAACACAAAATCAAGCAACATCTTCATTCCATTTTATGTCAATTTCTTTTATCGCCTTCTTTATCTTTGGTATGTTGATTAGCTGTATTACCAGTGTAACACAACATTTACCAGGTTATGGTGAATCATTAGGTTTTCCTTTAACTTCATGTGCGATTTTATTATCAGCAGGAATGATGGGAAATATTGTTTCTAAATTAATTATTGGAAGTTTAAGTGATCATTTTGGTGAAATGAAAGCAACCTTAATGATGATTAGTGTAAATATTCTAGGAATTGTCTTATTAATGGTTGGACGTTCCATGACACTTCTTATTGTTGGTGCTTTCTTATTTGGTTCATGTTATTCATTAGGAGCTGTCGCTGTTCCTTTGCTTACAAAATATTTCTTTAAAACAGAAAACTATGCAAAGGCATTTCCAACAATTTCTTTTGCCTCTAATGTTGGTGCAGCTATTTCTTTATCAATGGTAGGTTATATTTATGATTTCTTCGGTTCTTATATCTATGCTTTTATCATCGCTCTTGCTATGATTTTTGTAAGTATACTCTTATTAATGATTACAACAAAAACCAAGGAAAATTAATTCCTTGGTTTTTTAAATACAACTGTTTGTGTTTTCGTATCCTTATTAACTTCTAAACAATCATCAACATATGTAATAGAAGATGATTGTTGAATAAATTCTTCATTGGTTGATAATACATCATAACCAAATTCATGACTACGATAATGCATTGGTATAACAATACGTGGTTTTATACGTTCAATGTATTCTAAAGCTTCTTTGGTATCAATTGTATAATAGCCACCAATAGGAATCATCAAAATATCACAGTTTTTAAGTTTTGAAACATCATCCATTACATAACCAATATCTCCCATATGAACAACTTTCATATCTTCAAAATCAACGATATGAATCGTGTTTTTACCTCGATGACTTCCTTGATGATGGTCATGATAGGTTTCAATACATGTCACTTTAAAATCTTTTGGTGCTACTTCTACACAATTTCTTGCATTATGATCATCATGTTCATGAGAACACAACACAAGGTTTGCCTTCAATTTTAAAGGATTTAATCCTGGAACTGAACCTGATTGATAAGGATCAAAAACAATTGTTCCTTCTTTTCCTGATATTTCAAAACACGAATGTCCATGCCAAATAATTTTCATTTTCTTACTCCTTTGCACTTAAAATCATTGCTCCTAATAATATATATTCTAAGATATTTTCTACTTTAATAATTTGTGGATACACTTTTAAAGGATATTGACTTAATGCTTTTTTGATTTCATCACTGACATCTTGACTGTCTAAAATCAAATCACTATAAACAACAATCGCTTCAGGTGCCACAATCGCAATAATACTCATGATGTTTTTAGTCACCAATTCCAAAGTACCTTCTGGGGTATTAGCTAACGTTAAATAAGCATCAGAAAGTTTTAAAGGTAATAATGCTACTTCACCTGCTAAATGATCCATTCCTCTTACCAGTTGTCCACTTACAATAATACCACTTCCTGCCATACGACCAATTGGTTGGAATAAAAAAGCAAGTGATTTATATTGATTTTGTGAAGCATAATAACCTACAACCGCCGCATTAACATCATTAATCAAATAAATTTCTTTTTCATATCTTTTTTCTAAGAGTTCTTTAAGTTGATGATTACCACCTTCTATAATCCCTGAATAAATATTTCCTTCAACCATAACTCCCGGCAAAGCAATCGAAATCACATCAATCATTTCATTTTGTAAAACAACTGTATCTAAAGCATCTAAAACATCTTGAAGTTTAATATTACTTTTAATAATACTACTATCTAAGACAATTTCTTGATGAGGATTATATAAACGATAAGAAATATGACTATTTTCACCATTAGCGTTAATTGAGACCGCTAAAATATTTTTCTTTGTTTTAATCTCCATCATAGAAGCTAATGGTTCAACATAACCATTGTATTTGTTTTCTTTATGTTTTAAAGATTCTTCTACAAAAGTAATCAATGCACCAACATTATAAGAAGCAAAAATTTGTGTCGGTATCTTTAAAACAAGTTTATTTTTAAAGACTTTTTCAACTTGTAATTTAACATAGGATACTTGTGGTGCTAGTAAAATAACATCATAGTTTTGAGCAACATTATATATTTTTTGATAAGAAGTTGCTGCTACTTCCATATTTAAATTTAATACTTTAATACCATTTTTGATTTTATCCGCAAAAAAAGCAGTTGTCATTCCCCCACTACAACATAATAAAAGACGACACATCGGTTGATCAACCATCTTTTTAATACATTGATCCATTTCTTCAAATAAAGAAATGGCATGTTTAAGTGTCTTGAATTGAAAATGGAGATAAAAAGCCATTTCATCTGTTCTTTTATTCATTACACATAATTCAATGATACATTGTGGATTAAAGGTTACATAGCTATAACAATATTCATTTTCTATAATAATTGCATCTGGATCAGTTTCACTTTGATGAAGATGATAATAATCTCTTTTTTGATTATTGATCCATTCTCTAAATACAGATGTTTCTATTTCTCTTAAAAAATCATCCATTTCAATCCCACCTTTATTGCTATTTTAACACACTATTGCACATCAATGAAAGCTCTTACAAAATTAGAAAAAATAATTCTATAAAAAGGGGCTGTAACGAATAAATAGTTTTTATTGTTTATTGAAGAGTTACGGCTCTTCTTTTTTTATTTTCAGTTTCTATTTAAAATGAGAATTACTTTTTTCAAAAAGCTGACGCACTTAAAAAGAACTAACCCTTTTCTTAAAAAAAATTTTATGCTAGTTGCTTTCTTCTGTGCTTACCATCTGCTTTTGTTTATGATATTTTCTTATATTATGTCCTATCGCTACCATGATGATTTCTGTTTTTACACCAGAATTTCCTCTTCGATGCATCTTGTCATACTTCTGGTTCATTTTCCAATCTCCAAATGTTCCTTCCGTTTCATTGCTTCTTTGAAACATCAGTTTTATTCCATCTGCACTTTTTACATTTTTTTGAACTTCTTTTTCATACTCTTCCAGCTGAAAGTTATGTACTATCGTTCTTCCTTCTTTTGATTTTGTACATTTTGATTTCATTGGACATCCTTTACATTTGTGACATCTAAAATGCATATTTATTTTTTCATATTCACTTCTGCTGTCCTGTGTTACTTTTTCAAGTTCAAACTCGTGACCGGCTGGACATATGAAGTTTCCTTCTTCTGTTCTTTTCATGTGCTTCTTATGAAACTTATTTTTTTCATTTGTTTTTTCCTGTGACTTATAATATCCTGAATATTTCATATACAGTTCGATATTGTTTTCTTTACAGTAACTGTAGTTGTCATAGCTTCCGTATCCTGCATCAGCCGGTGTTTTCTTTGGCAATCTCCCATAGGCACTTTTATACTTCTCCATGAATGGAATATATGTTCTAAGATCATTTCCGTCACTGCTGATATAGATATTTCTTATATATCCATCACTTACTCCTATTTGAACATTATATCCTGGCTTGAATACGTTTGTGTGATTATAATAGTCATATTTCATGTGCATGAATGTTGCATCCGGATCAGTCTTTGAAAAACTGTTTCGACTTCCTAAAAGCTCCATATGAATGGCATATTCCCATAACTTTATTGCGTGTTCCTTAAGCTCGTCATATAACCTTTGTATGTCGCTTTTTCTTTTTCCTTTTCCATGAACAAATTCGATATTATAATCTTTCATATATCGTTCAATTCCATCAGCAACAGCAAGCATGTATTCTATGCTTGGTTCCTTAAGAAGTGAATAGTTCAAGGCAATATTCTGTTCTGTAAAATATTTATTGATTTTCTTTAGACAGAGTATTACCTTTTTCCATCTTTTAGTTCGATTCCTGATTGTATTTGCACGCCAAACGAATGTGTTCTTATTGGCGTTGGCTTCATATTTGGTACCATCAATACACAAAACATCCGTATTGATAAAAATCTTTGATTCTATGTATTTATTGATTTCATAAAAGATATCCTCAATTGGCATAGTTAGATCATCATGAATAAATCTTTGAAATGCCTGATGAGATGGCTTCTGATTTTGAGCGATAAACATATATCGGATATCGGTCTTACAGAGTTTACTGAGCTTTCTGGTAGAAACATATCCACTGTCGGCCATAGCCAACATGATGAGTTTAAACATCATAACTCCGTCATAGCCATGAGCATTTCTATTAGTGAAGTCGACATACTTAGCAATATTAACCTCCTCAACGACTTCAATAACAGTTCTACAAATATCATCATGAGCAATATCTTTTTCAAAAGACAAATTAAAATTTAATAGCATATATGGTTGATATGCGTTATAATTCTCAATGTATTCTAGTGTTTTCATCGACAACTATTATACCAAAAAAACGGGCTCATGCCCGTTTTTGCGTTATAGAAACTGTTTTTTTAAATTATTTATTCGTTACAGCCCCTTATAAATGCATTTGTGTTGTAACTTTAACAATTTCTTTATAATAATCATCTTGTGATTTTGTAAGACGATCTATCGATAAATCTAAATGTCCATCTTTCATGTAATAAACTTTCTTTGAATAAGAAGCAACAAAGCTATCATGCGTCACCATAATAATCGTTGTATGTTTTTCTTCATTGATTTTAACAAGATATTCCATCAGTTCTCTGGCATTTAAACTATCTAAATTCCCTGTTGGTTCATCAGCAAAGATGATCTTTGGTTCATTGATCAATGCTCTAGCAATCGCAGCTCTTTGTTGTTGTCCACCTGAACATTGGGATGGATATTTATCAATGATTTCTTCAATATTTAACATTTTTGTAAGTTCATTTAATTTTTCTAATTGTCTTTTTTGATCCACTTTATTTAGTCTTAATGAAAATAAAATATTATTTTTGATTGTTAATGATTCAATAAGATTATAATTTTGAAAAATAAAACCAATTTCTTCTTTTCTTAAATTTGCTTTTTCTTTTTCTGATAAAAGAAGTAAATCTTTTTGATTAAGAAAAATTTGTCCATGAGTGGCTTCATCAATCGTTGACAAGATATTAACAAGTGTCGTCTTCCCTGAACCAGAGGCACCCATAATACAAATAAAATCACCTTTTTCTACTTCAAAATCTAATCCATTTAAAGCCACCTTAGGATGAACACCATAAGGATTATAAACTTTCTTTAAATTTCTAATTTCCATGTAACTCATAATTTTGACCTCTTTTCTTTAAATAAACAATCAATTCAGCTATTCCATAAGGAACAACAAACTCAAGTAAAACAATACCAACAAGTCCTAAATCAATCGATGCACGAATTAAAAACGTACACGCAATACTTAAAATATAAATACCTGCAAAGATCCATAAAACAACATAAAATCCATTTCCTTCTTTATAAGATATTTTCTTAACATCTTGATTTGTAAGTCCCATCTTACATAAGTTTTTAAAATGTTCTTTCTTTTCTAAAGCATCGATATCAAAACGACTGACAACACTTAAACATAAAACAAAATTAATTAAGACAGCGCCAATGTGTAAAGCAATATGCAACATCTTCATATGAAGCGATGAGAAAATAAATGTTGGTATTAAAATGACGGCTAACATAATAAAGACAATGAGTAATTTACTTTGTTGCATAAATAAAGCTAAATCACCTAAAACAATCGTATCTTCTCCTTTTAAATTCAATGAATCAACCATTTCATTTAAAGTATGAGGAATGAAATAATAAAACAAACCATAAGCACTGATAGCTCCAATACAAGAAGCAATCGCAAATCCTGCATCTAATTCTTCTCCTACATACATCGCATAAAGTCCTAAGAAATAACCTAAAATATAGATATAATCAGGTATGACAAATACACGATGATCTTCTTTCTGTGTCGTAATGTATTTATCTTTAATAAGCGATGATAAAGAATTATTGTTGATATAGTTCACTTGCATTCCAATTAAAACAATTAAAATACAAACAACTAAAATCCCTATCATTGAAAATAATCTTGTATTAAAATAGAAAACACTTTGATGAATATGACAATAACGATAAACAACTGTTAAAAAGATTGGTGTTGTCACTAATGATAAGCAACAAGTGATTATTACTGAAACAACCATGAGCATAATCATTTGAACTAATTGATAAAGAATAACTTTTCCTTGATTAAATCCTGCCATTTTAAGCATTCCTATTTCTCTAGCATGAAGTTTCATATAATAGTTACATGAATAACAAATCAATGAAACACAAACCATTAAAATAAACAATCCCATCAACATAATGCAATAAGGTTCACTAAAATCAAGAATATCATCATATGTCACCTTTTTAGCGAGATATGGATTAATAATAAAATGTAAAAACAATAAACAAATACTAAGTGTTGTAACAATAGAAACAACTAAGCCATACGCTTTTTTTCTTTCTGTCCACAACATTTCTAATGCAAACTTCAACATAACTTTCACCTACTATTCTAATGCTTTTTTAATATCACTTGCTTTGTAATAAACATGATCAATCTTTTTGTTTTCTACATGAATAAGCATTGGTACTTGTTTTATTGTAATATCTTTATAATCTGTCACATTTTTATAATCAAAATCTTTTCCTGTTTTGATATCTTTTGCTTCTTCCATATTGAATACATAAATGCTTGATTTTCCTCTAACATAAGATTTGACCACTTCATTTGTATCTTTACATTTTTCATTTCCTGTTTCATAAAAATAAACATAATATGAATCATAATCTTTACTATTCAATATATCGCTTTCTTCAACATGTTGATATCCAAGTTTAACACGATCATCATTTTTAAATGGATCTTCTGGTTTCTTCAACATATTTACTGCCACCACAATTACAAGTCCAATAATACAAATTCCAATCATTTTTAATGTCTTTTTACTCTTTTCCATAAGTCATTTCCTCCTTTGACACCTTTAACATAGACTATAGAGTCACTTTATACTCAAGTATTTTTTGAAAATTTCTTAAATTTTCCTCTCTACACTTATTATTTTATTTATTTTCTTTTCTATTAATATCTTTCTGGCATGAAAGTGAGTTTTATGGCATGAAAAAAAAGATGAACTTATTTGTCATCTTTGCTTTATAATTTATTTTTATATAATTTAAACTTTAAAATAAAACATATTTCATTTTGATGATATTTGACTTCTATCCCACCATTTATTTTATGGACAAGTTCTTTTGTAATTGCAAGTCCTAATTCTGAACTCTTTTCTGTTCGACTATTAGATGTTGTATAGAATTTATCAAATAGTTTTCCTACATTTTCATCATTAATATCATAAGTATTATTTTTAAAGACATAAATTAGTTCATCTTCTTTGACTTTATTTTTGATAGAAGCTTTTTGACATCCATGTTTAACAATATTCGATATGAGATTATCAAATATTCTTTTTAAAGCTTTTTCATCTACAATAATAAAAGTATTTTCAATTAAATCTAAATCTAAAATGATTTGTTTTTCTTGAAACAAATCATAATACATTCCTAAAGTATCTACAAAAAGATCATATGTATTGATGACTTTTAATTCTATAGGAAACGTATTTGATTCAACTTTAGCTAGTTCAAAAAAACTTTCCATCATATTTTTTAAAGAATCAATTCTTGCTTCAATAATTTTTATATATTCTTTTCTTTTTTTAGCATTTATTTCTTCCATATTAATAAGTTGTAAATAACCTTGAATAGAAGTTAAAGGTGTTCGTAAATCATGAGACATATTCAAAATTGTAGATTTAAGAACTTCATTGGATTCTTTACTTTTCATTTCTATTTGTCTTGTTTGATCAATGAATTGATTGATGGTTTGAATAAGTTGTATTGTATCTTTATCAATGTATTCTTTTGTAATATGTGCATTCGTTGATTGTTTCATAATTTTTAGGAACTGTAAATTAATATGTCGTATTTCCTTTTTTAAAAAAAGAAGATGCACTCCTAAAAATAGTAATAATATACTTAATAAAACAATCATAATATATAAAATCAACATATCTTAAAGCCTATTCCCCAAACTGTTTCAATGGTTGGTGTTGAGGGATTGATTTCTTTTATTTTCTTACGAATATTTTTGATATGAACGGTTACTGTTTGGGTATCAATACAATAATCTTCATGCCAAACCTCTTTGAATATCTTTTCTTTACTAATTACTTTATTAAAATTTTGTATAAGTAACCTTAAAATATCAAATTCTTTAGATGTAAAATAAATATTTTGCCCATCAACAAAAACTTCTCGAGTCTCATGATTTAATACTATATTTTTGAATTCATCTTTTCTTTTATAAGAGACATGTTGAAAATTAAGATATTTTTGGATATTTCTTTCGACTTTAAGTTGTAATTCTTCTAAATTAAAAGGTTTTAAAAGAAAATCATCTGCTCCTAACTTTAAAACTTCAATTTTTGCTTCTTCTTCATTTTTAGCAGATACAGTAATAATAGGCACATCGCTTACTTTTCGTATTTCTTGGATAATTTCTTCACCTGAAATTCCTGGTAACATTAAATCCAAAATAACACAACAAATATCTCTTTCATTTTTTAATCTCAATAAACCTTCTGTTCCTGAAAAAGCTTGAATTGTTGAATAGCCTTTTATCACAAAATAATCATTAATAAAATTATTAATATCACTATCATCTTCTACAATCAAAACACAGTGCATCTTTTCACCTTCTTTTTTCTAGCATTATACCTTATTTTAAGCGATATCTCGATAACAAAACACATAAATTCCTAAAGTCAAAGAAATCAGTATAAAAATAAAACCAACAAATTCTGTTTTATAAATGATGCTTGTGCTTAGATTATTTAAATAAGCTAGGTGATCTAAACATGTTACTGGATCAATTTCTGATAGATGAATAGAGGTTGCTATTGCTGAAATGAAAATCATCATAAATTGATATAAAATTGTAAAAAGTGTCGTTGCCATATTACTTTTAAATAAAATTCCTATAAAAATCATCATTCCAGTAAAGCCAATATAAAGAGGTAATTGTAATAAGATAATCTTTAAAACAGTTATTAACTCACTCAATCGAATGCTTACAAAGCCATTAAATAAAATACTCATCATTAAACCTAAAACGACATATAAAATAGGTAATATCAAGGCAAACAAAGCACATATAAGCATTTTTGAAAGATAAATCGTTGTTCGTGAGTATTGATAAGAGACTGTATTTTTAATTGTTTTATATTTAAAGTCAGAAATAAAAACATTAATAACAATAGGTATTAAAAAGAAAAGTATAACATTCGATCCTTTTAAAAGTTCTATCATCATTTGTGTTCCTTTTTTACCAAAATGAACAAGATTATAATTCATACTATCTGACATCAAAGTCATCACGCCATCTCCACCTTGAGCTAAACCATTTCCTAATAAAAGAATACCTAAAAATCCTAATGTAATCCAAAGTAAGATCTTACTCTTCCATAATTTATAAAAATCAGCTTTTATAATATTAAACATGACTTTCCACTCCTTTAATCAATGATAAATAATAATTTTCTAAACTGACATTTGAAATATTCATTTTATTAAGAATGACCCCTTCTTGAATTAAAGTTGTTGCTACTAATGAACTTTCATTTACAAAATCATAAAGATAAATTGTATGATCATCCATGACTTTGAAATTTTCTGTATGTAATTTTTGTTCAAGAGTTATTGTTGCAAGGCCAATATTTTCAACATCTAAAGAAATATATTTTTTTAGTTTCTCTTGTAATTTTTCAGCCGTAATTTCTTCACTCATTTGCCCTTGATGGATAAAACCATATCTTGTCGCTATCATTTCTAATTCATCTAAAATATGACTTGAAATAAGCATTGTAATACCATATTTCTTATTAAGATGGCTTAATATTTCTCTTAATTCTACAATACCTTGTGGGTCTAAACCATTTAATGGTTCATCTAAAATCAGTAAATCAGGATTATTAATTAAAGCAAGAGCCAACCCTAATCTTTGTTTCATTCCTAAAGAGTAGTTTTTATATTTCTTTTTCCTAACATTTTCTAAACCTACCATCTTTAATACTTTTTCAATACTATTTATTTCAACAATTCCTTTATATTGAACATAATATTTTAAATTTTCATAGGCAGTCATATAAGGATAAAATGCTGGATTTTCAATAATTGCACCTATTCTTGATCTATTTATTTGATTATCTAAAGAATCAAATAACTCTAACTGTCCTTGTGTTTCTTTAATCAATGACATAATGATTTTCATGGTCGTTGATTTACCTGCCCCATTTTGTCCAATAAAACCATATATATCCTTTTGATAAACGGTCATATTTAAATGATTTAATATTTCTGTTTGTCCTCTTTTTTTAGAAATATCTCTTAATTTTATTACTGTATTATTCATTTAACATCCTTCTTTCTGGATAAAAGTATATTTCAAATACATTTACTTTTTAATAAAAAAATAAAGAAAAAAGTATAAAGAAAGTATAAAGATTAAAAGTTTTATTTCTAACCATACTTTATATACAATTTCATCATTTTTAATCTATAGCTTCTTAATATTATTTAATTGCGAGTAAATTTTATTGTTTTTTACTCGCAATTAAATATAATATGAATAAAGGATGTGATTTTATGAACTATTTATCTTTATATAAGGCTCATTTTAAAATAGATATCAACGAGAAAGAGTTATACGACATACGTTTTCATTCACCCAATACACTTCATTTTAAATTACCAATTCATAATAAAGAATCCTTTTTATATGTAAATAATGAATTATTGGTACTCATTGAACAAATTCATGTACTTAATAGTAAAATTATTAAAAAAAGAAATGAAATCAAAACAGATTTAATCAATACATGGGAACTTTCCCATTCTCTTGTTCAAGAAATTCTGTTAAGCAATGAAATTGAAGGTGTTGTAAGTACTAGAAAAGAAATCAATGAGTTATTAGATATGAAAAGCCCTAAAGAATATAAAAGACTTTATGGCATGGTTAACAAATATAGAGATATCTTTTTCCAAAAAAAAGAATTTAATCCTATTACCGATTCCTCTAAACTAAGAAAAGTTTATGATGATATTTTGATTCAAGATATCGAAAATGAAGAGCCTCATAATCTACCTGATGGTATTCTTTTTAGAAAAGAAAATGTAAATGTTGTTTCTTCAACAAAAATCATTCATCAAGGCGTTTATCCAGAAAGTAAAATTATTAAGGATATTGATGATACATTATCTATCTTAAATAATCCTGATTTACCTTATTTAGTAAGAGTTGCACTCTTTCATTATTTTTTAGGATATATTCATCCTTTTTATGATGGAAATGGGCGTATTTCTCGTTATATTTCGAGTTATTATCTTTCTCAAGTTATTGATTCGATTGCTTCACTTCGTTTATCTATTGCCTGTAAAAAAAGACAAAAAGATTATTATGAAGCATTTAAAATAACGAATGATCCTAGAAATAATGGTGATATAACTTATTTTGTCTTAATGTTTTTAGATATTTTTAAAGAAGGTTTAGAAGATTATTTAGAAGAACTTACTGATAAAGTAAATCAATACATCTACTATGAAAATAAATTACTTAATTTAACTTTGGATGATACAAGTAGTTTAATCTTAAAAATCATTGTTGATTGTACTCTATTCCATCTAAAAAGTATTTCTATAAAAGAACTTGTTGATATGACACATTTATCTAAATCAACTATTTCTCATAGAATCAATCTTTTAGAAAAAGCAAACTATATCATTAGAATCAAAGAAAGCAGACAAACATATTTTTCATTTAATTTAGATTCTTTATAAAAAGGCATTTAAAAGGAAACTGCGACAACAGTTTCCCTTTTCTTTGGTAATTATCGAAATTACCTGTTTCTCATGTAGACACATAATATCACAAAAACAATCAATCATCCATTTCAAATAAAAGAACTTCTATATTTAAATGTTTTTCTAAATCTTTTTTTAATCTTTTCATAAGAGTTGGTAAAACATTAAAATAACTATTTTCTAATAAATAGTCATGAAACATATGTACTATTTCAATATTTTCTTCAAAATTTAAATCAACACTTTCTTTCATTGAAACAACATCTTCTTGATAGATTTCATCAAATCCTATTAAAAGAGGTTCTATTGAATTTCCATAACATGGGTATTGAATACTTACATAATTTACTTTAAAATCTAATTCTTTTATTTTATTACATATAAAATCATAAACATTTTGATAATAGATTTCTTTTGCTTTTTTATAAGAGAAATAAGCATTTCTTTTTATATATTCAAGAGCTACAAAATAACTTTGATTTAAAAATTGAAGATAATAATATTCTGTTTTTCTTTGTTTTTCGTTAACAACATTAGAAATAGAAAGCATGATATTATCTATAGAAAGCTGTTTTTCATTATCTGTATTTTTAATATGAATATTTTTTTGAAGATAATAAGAATAAAGTATTTCATTCTCTTTTAAAAAGACTTGTCTAAAAATAAACTTTATTTCCTTTTTCTCTTTTATTAAAAAATACTTATGTAGATTTGTATAAATAATAGCAAGAGAAGGACTCACCCATTGATACTTTTCATCATTTAAAACACCATAATAACGATGAATATGTACTATAAAATGATCCTTATCAAATACATATTCTCCTTGTATTTTTATCTTAGGATACAACAAATCATTATTTAATAGAGCCACTTCATACATTTCATTTTCTAAATAGAGATATAAACGATCAACAACATTTCCTTTTTTTCTCAAATAACACCGATTATCTTGTTTAAAACCATATTCATAAACATCTTGCCCTTCTTTTCTTGCCAAGCGACAACTATAAATTCCTTCAACGACCTTTTCATAGATTTCACTTCGTTCAATATAAGATTTTGTTCCTTGTCTTATCTTTTTCATCAAAAAAGAACTTGTATATAATTCTCTATGATCTATAAGATATCCTTTGAGCTTTTCAAGTTTCTTTTTATCTTCTTCTAAAATATCTTGAAAATTATTTTTATAACTTTTATACCATCTTTCTAATTCGTTCATTTCAAACACATATTCTATCATCTTATAACATCAAAAAAGGAGTTATTAAAAAGAAAAATAATAATTTTAGTCACCAAAAGAAAAATCAGTAATGAACCTATGGCTCCTATAACAAGATTTATGATATCTTTTGAATAAAGTAATACAAATAGTCCATGTATAAAAACAACTTATCTTCCTATAAACTTATAAAATTCTTGTTTTTCCATAAAAAACCTCTATTCCATTTTTCTTATTTTGACACTCTTATTCATTCTATCAAATTCTGAAACAACTTCTTTTATCTCAGTTTCGTTCAGTTTTTCTTTTCGTACAATTAATGTAATATCATAACTAAAATCTTCATCTTCATAATAATATTTTTTATCTAGAATCTTTTCATCTTCTTTTTCTAGTAAATACTTATGTTCATTTATTTTTGAGATTTGATAACCCTTTTGTTTCGCAAATTCATATGGATCATCTTCAAATTGTTCAACCGCAATCAGCGCTTCTGTTTCAAAAATACTTTTTACATCTGACTCTTCGTCTTTAATATATATCAACAATCCCAAAAGAGAAGCATCTACTAAGCAGTCTTCATCCATCTTTCTAAAATGTGTTTTCTTATATTTACTTAATAGTATTTCTTTATAAAAAATATCTGCGGGAATAATATGTTTATTTTTTGGTCCTTTTCTTGGTTCTTCACGAACAGTATTATTATAAAAATAAATTCGCTCATAAGGTGCAATACTTTCTATAGTATAAAGACCATTTTCACTTTTTACAGGACTTAATTTTAAAGATATTTCTTTTGCAGCTTTATCTACTTGATAATAATGTCTAATTTTCCATTCTTTAAAAAGTTTCCTTTCCTGCATTAAATTTTCATAGAGTTGAATTTCGATACCATTCTTTGTTTCTTCTGCATGATAAACATAAGGACATGATAAAAGTCTTTCTTTATCAAAATAATCAAACATATAACGACCAAAACACATTTTTCTGCTGAGTCCCACATTGATTCCTAACTCATCAAAAATACGAAAAGAGTCCCCTCTTAATTTATAATCAGCTTTCATCTTTTGAAAACAATTATGCCATTTATTATTTAAATCTTTAAAAGCTTGAATTTGTTGTTCATATATTTGTTCATCTATTACATGGATCATAAAATAACGATCTTGAAAAAGCTCTTTTAAAACATCTAAACAATGATTTATGATTTGTTCATCATTTTTACATTTTAAAAGAATATATGATATTCCTACAACTTGATCTGGTTGTTCCATTCTAAAATAAAGATCTTCATTATGAGAGTAAAAAGACAAATACCAATACCATAAATTGGCATTATTTAAAACCCATTCTGTATATTCTTTAGAATTGTATACCGCAAATCTTTCAGCACGCCAGTTACTTTGATTCAAATTTTCCCTTAAATCTAATCGATTTAACAAATTTTCTATAAAATCTATACTAAGAAACTCTTTTGTGATAAAAGTGATTTTTATAGAAACATCATAACTCATTGTTTGCCCTCTCTTTCCTGTTTAATAAAATACATATACACTTATTTAAATTTCAATAAATAATTTTCAAAAAATAGATTATTTCATTTTTCTTATTTTGACACTTTTATTCATTCTATCAAATTCTGAAACAACTTCTTTTATCTCAGTTTCGTTCAGTTTTTCTTTTCGTACAATTAATGTAATATCATAACTAAAATCTTCATCTTCATAATAATATTTTTTATCTAGAATCTTTTCATCTTCTTTTTCTAGTAAATACTTATGTTCATTTATTTTTGAGATTTGATAACCCTTTTGTTTCGCAAATTCATATGGATCATCTTCAAATTGTTCAACCGCAATCAGCGCTTCTGTTTCAAAAATACTTTTTACATCTGACTCTTCGTCTTTAATATATATCAACAATCCCAAAAGAGAAGCATCTACTAAGCAGTCTTCATCCATCTTTCTAAAATGTGTTTTCTTATATTTACTTAATAGTATTTCTTTATAAAAAATATCTGCGGGAATAATATGTTTATTTTTTGGTCCTTTTCTTGGTTCTTCACGAACAGTATTATTATAAAAATATATTGATTTATACGACACAAGACTTTCAATACTATAAATACTTTCTGTTCCTTCAACCTTTCTTAATTTCAAAGAAATTTCTTTTGCCACCTTACTTATTTGATAATAATGTCTAATTCTCCATTCATTAAAAAGACTTCTTTCCTGTATTAAATTTTCATAGAGTTGAATTTCAATACCATTCTTTGTTTCTTCTGCATGGTAAACATAAGGACATGATAAAAGTCTTTCTTTATCAAAATACTCAAACATATAGCGACCAAAATACATTTTTCTGCTGAGTCCCACATTGATTCCTAACTCATCAAAAATACGAAAAGAGTCCCCTCTTAATTTATAATCAGCTTTCATCTTTTGAAAACGATTATGCCATTTATTATTTAAATCCTCAAAAGCTTGAATTTGGCGTTCATATATTTTTTCTTCTATTACATGGATCATAAAATAATGATCTTGAAAAATGTCTTTTAAAACATCTAAACAATGATTTATGAATTGTTCATCATTTTTACACTTTAAAAGAATATATGAAATTCCTATAACATTCTCTGTTTGTTCCATTCTAAAATAAAGATCTTCATTATGAGAGTAAAAAGACAAATTCCAATACCATAAATTGGCATTGTTTAAAACCCATTCTGTATCTTCTTTAGTATGATATATTGAAAATCTTTCAGCACGCCAGTTACTTTGATTCAAATTTTCTCTTAAATCTAGTTGCTTCAACAGATTTTCTATAAAATCTATGCTAAGAAACTCTTTTGTGATAAAAGTGATTTTTATAGATACATCATAACTCATTGTTTGCCCTCCTTTTTTATATATCATAAAATAAATAATAAAAGTTTATTTATAAAATCTTATTTAACATACTATTATTCGGTGTTTTTAATAAAGTGAATATAAATATGTGAGAGATTGATTAAGTTGATCTTCATGTATAAATATATAATTATTTTTTAATGAGATATAGAGATTATTTATTTTTTTATCTATTTTTATTTTCTTTAGTTGTCCCTCTACGTCATAAAGATAAATATTTTGATTGAGATAGAAATATAGAATTATTTTATTTTTATAAGGTCTTGTAAATTGACATATTTCAAATGTAAATGCAAAATCATCCTGATTTTCAATAGAAAATAATTCTTTATGAAAAGAATTATAAAGTGTTATTTTATGTAAACTTTCATATTCTATATTTTCTATTTTAAAAGGCTTATATTCCTTTCTAATAAAGTAATTAAAATCATAAGAATAAAGATCATATTTTAAAAGATCATTCTTTAATAAAGATAACTTATTATGTTGATCTAAAGTATAATAAACTGTTTTTAAATCATTATGATTGATTATTTGTATAGGATAGATATATTGATTTTTGATTTCTATAGGATGTCTTATTAAAAAAATGTTTGTTGGTAAATCGATATAAATGATTTTATCTGTTTTTATTTGATAGATACAAAGAATATAATCAAATAGAAATAATTCTTTTAAATCACTTTCAAATTCATAAAAATCTTTTATCTTTCCTTTTGCTTTTTTATTTTTTAATTTAATTAACCATTTCATGCAGGAAAAATAATTTTTTGATTTTAACTCCGAAATATCGGAGTTAAAATGCTTTTTTTAAAAACGTTTATTTTCTATTTTGTATATAATTATACATGTGAGGTGTATGATTATGGCAAAAAACTTAAAACCAAAAAAGGATTCCTTAGTTGCATTGACAAAAAAATATGCAAATAATAACGATGAATGTGTTCGATTTTTCTTTGATATGAAATGGCCTACAGGTTTCTACTGTGAAAAATGTGGGTGCACTCATTTTTATTCAATAAAAAAAAGAAATGTTTTTGAATGTACTGAATGTGGGCATCAACATTATCTTCTTGCAGGAACTATTTTCCAGGACAACAAGCTTGATCTTTATACTCTTATTCTTGGAATGTTTCTTTTCTTTACTTCTAATAAAGGAATATCAGCTATAGAACTTGCTAGTGAACTAGATGTTAACTATAAGACAGCTCTTCTTCTTGCAAGAAAATGCAGAATACTTATGGCTGAAAGCTGTAGTGAAAAGATATTGGATAGTATGTTTTATGAATCAGATGTCGCATATATAGGATCAAAAAGCAAAGGATACCATAAGCAAGGTTGTGCTACTGAGCAACAACCTTTTTTGTCTCTTCTATCAACTGATAAGGAAAACAAATATCCTAAATACATTAAATTATTTGCTATACCGAAAGATCAGTCAAAATATATAGTAAAATACATAAAAGAACATGCAATATTAGATCAAACACGAACATTAAATACGGATGGAAAGACAACATACTATACTCTAAGTGATAATCTTAACCTAAAGTCAGATAAAATCATCTATAATGAAGAAGATCATAAACTTAAATGGCTAAATATTATCATTGGAGATATCAAGAATAATATTACTGGTATCTATCATGGAGTAACAAAAAGAGATTTCCCATTATTTTTAAATGAACAAGAATGGAGATTTAATCATCGCTACTCAGGATCTAATATTCTAGATAAGATTAAGAAATATATTAATAAATCGAGTCCTTGTCCAAAAAAATCAATAATTACAGTTCTAAATCTTTCAGAATCTTATTTTTCTTCCTGCGTCTGATGGTTAATTAAACTTTTTTTAAAAATGACGATACTTTTAATTTCTCAAAGAGAATGATACGCTATATGCGAGAATATTGTCTAAAAGATACTCATATTACAATGACTTCTAATAGTAGAGTGTTTATGAGTTTAGACTTTATCTTATATGGTGATGTTAGTTTGTTAAAAAATTGGGTATTACATTATGATATTGTATCAATTGAACAAGTAAAATACTTATAGATGCTCACTCAAATGTCTCTGAACTGACACGAAAAGAGAAAGATAAGTACTTTTTTTGAACAAAAAGTTACTTATCTTACTTTTATATAGAAATATTCATTCTTATTTTTTTACTTCTTTTTTATAATGAATCTACTGAAGGAGATCATTTTATGAATGAATTAAGATTTGATAATCAAGTAGCAATCATTACTGGTGGAGCAAGGGGAATAGGCTTTGCTCATGCAAAGTTACTTGGTAGTCGTGGTGCAAAAGTTGTTGTCAATGATATTTCAGGTGCTAAAGAGGCAGTAGTGAAACTTAAAGAAATGGGTATTGAAGCTATCGCAGATGAAAATGATATTTCAAAAATGGAAAGTGCACAAAAAATTGTTGAAGATGCTGTAAAAGAGTTTGGAAGAGTAGATATTTTAGTGAATAATGCAGGAGTAAATCGCTCTTTATCTATTGAAAATGAAGATGATGAAAGATTTGATTTTTTAATGAAAGTTAATACATATGGTAGTAGAAACCTTTGTAAAGCGGTTTTTCCAATAATGAAAGAACAAGGATATGGTCGTATTATTAATACAACATCTACATCTGCTATGTATGGTGGAGCAGATTTATTTGGTTATTCAGTTTCTAAAGGAGCTATATATGGAATGACAAGAAGTTTAGCGTTAGCAGCTAAAGATTATGGTATTTTAGTCAATGCTATTTCTCCTTGTGCTGCAACTATTATGGCTATGGATGATTTAGGATTTGATTTTAGCAATCCAGATGCAAGAAAGCAATACGAAGCTGCAATGCCACCTGAAGCAATTTCTCCAATTGTTGCTGTATTAGCTCACAAAGATTGCCCTGTAACAGGAAAAGTCTTTGAAACTGGTGGAGGAAGAGTTAATGAAATTTTTATTGGTACAACAATGGGATATTACGATCCTACTTTTTCACCTGAAATGATCGCTAAAAAAATGGATATCATTTCTGATCATGAAGATTACGTTATTATCGAAGACAGTATGCTAGCTAATGTTATCATGCAAAAAGCCATCGAACGTCAACACCAAAAAAAGACAAAATAAATTTTTAGGTGATAAATCATTGAAAATGATTATCACCTTTTCCGCTACTATAATATCGCTTGTATTCTTATAATCTGAAATCGTGTACATAATCTATGGACAAAATAACTTATGTTCACGCTCAATACATCAAATTAATAAAAAAAACATAGTCTTAATTATTTTGACTATGCCCTTAATATTTATATACATTTCATCCCTACTCATTCAAATTGTCTTGTTTAGAAATTTATTTGCTCCCTCAACAAATAATGCATATCTCCTATCTGTTATGCTATTATCTTCTTCAAACCATACTTTAAATATATTTTCTTTATTCTCAAAAAGAATAGAGCAAAATTGTTTTGCAGTATATTTTTCATCTTTTAGATCATACAAATCTATAATTCTTTTATCTAAATTCATATTATAAGTATTTTTACTGGTATATCCTGGTATATGTGTTAAATCATCGATACATTTATTTTGATATTTCTTACATGGTAAACAGATATCATCTCCATAAATCGTTAACTTTAAAGTCACTGTTGGATTATCTATAATTTCATTTGCTATTTTGTAAAAATCATGTCCCATTCTTTCATCAGGAACGAACTTTTCAATACCAGAACCATATAATTTGATAATATCTATAAAATGATGAGGTTTAATTATAATTTCATTCATATTAATTCTTCTCCTTTAATTGCAAATTCTTAGTAAATATATTTATCTATCTAGATAAGCTATCCTTTGTTTAATTCATTTCTTTTTCAAACCTGAAGAAACAATTGTTTTCTTTAGGAATATTACCAATACTTTCACCTGTTTGATGTGAATCTTTATGTTTTGAATGAAAAAATTCTACAATTTTGAATCCACAACGATTTATATAAAAATGAATATTTCTCTTATCATAATATGGTGTGTGTGTTTCCCATATTTTAGTCTCAGGATGTAGTTCTTCAATTGCTTGCCATATCTTATATCCATTACCAGAATTTTGTGAATCTAATTTTACATATAAAAGATGCAGTGAATTATATCCTGTTTCTTCATCAACAACAATAATTGTACCACCAACTCTTTTCCCATCAATTTCAGCAATATATGCTTCTGAGCCATTCGTTTGAAAGGATTCTTCAATATCTTCTGTAGGAAGAATGATCTTTTCATAATCACCAAATTCTTGTATATAAGAATTTTGAAAAGCTTCTTGAATTTCTTTTATAAATATACTCTTATCTTCAGTAGTCATAATAGGCTTTAAAATTAATTTTTCCATACTGCATTCTCCTTTTTAAATAATAATAGCATATATAATTAAAGAAATACACTTCATTCTCTACCTCCTCAATTAAATAATATCATCATTATCATTTCAAATTCTATGTACACAATATCATTAATAAATTAAAATTTATTTATCAACCCATATATGCATAGGATTATGTACATAATGCCTATGCTCATAAATGTGCACTATATTCCCATGCATATGTTTATGAGTATAAATACAGTCGTTATACAATTTTTCCAAGCGTATCTTTTATGATAATCAAAGTGCTAATAATGATGATAATAAGAATAATGCATAATTGATAAGCAGGCTTTCTCCTAAAATAACAAAACTAAATCCTACACCTAAAAATGGGGACACAGAATAAAATGCACTAGTTTTAGCTGCTCCTAAATTCTTTTGAGCCTTGATATAAAAGTTAATGATTAAATCATATGATATAAAGCCAAATAGTATAGTAATAAATATATAGATTATCTCAGGTTCTTTTTCACCTATTATTAATGCAATAATGATATTTCCTAAACCAGAAAAAATACCCTTTTTAAATACAATATCTTTTGAACTCTTATTACTGATACTTCTTGCACAATTATTTTCAATTCTCAAACATATACACGTACATAACACAAATACATCATTTCCTTCAAAACTTAAAATAATACTAGATTACATGACAAGAATAATTACAGACCATAAACTTTTAGAGATTTTCTCTTTAAAAATGACTAAAGCAACAATCAATGTTGCAACAATTTCAAAGTTATTTCATAGTAAAACATTAGCGAAATTTGTGTTGCGATACCAAACATAAAAAATATAGGTGCTGCTGCTAGAATTCCATGAATTGTTGCTGTTATAATTATATCATTGGAGATCTTTTTACATAGGTTAAAAGAAACATCTACCACACGCTTACTACAAGCTATTGACTATGTTATGAAAAAGTGGAAGTATTAATTATCCTTCCACTTTTTCAATATATATGTTTAATTTATCTTTACCATAATACCCTTTTTATACAATCAACCAAGGATTATTCTGTCCTTCTATTGTTTTAATCGCATTAACAATAGAGTATTCAACCATATCACTTACAGCTTGATGTGTAAAGAAAGCTGTATGTGGTGTTAACATAACATTTGGGAATGAGCGTAAAATAGCTAATTCTCGATTATCTAATATTTTGTTTTTAAGATCTTTATAATATAAATGATGTTCGTTTTCCACAACATCTAATGCAGCATAGCCAATACGTTGGTCTTCAATAGCTTCAATTAAAGCTTTTGTATCAATTAATCGTCCTCTTGCAGTATTAATAATAACAACATCCTTTTTCATTTTTAATAGAGCTTCTTTATTAACCATATGATAAGTATGTTCTAATGCAGGAGCATGTAAAGAGATAATATTTGAATCTTGATACAGTGTATCTAAGTCAACATATTGAGCATAATTCCTTACTTCTTCATTTGGATATACATCATAAGCCAATATTTTACAATTAAATCCACTTAACAAACGAATCACTTCTTGTCCAATTTTTCCAGTACCTATAATACCTACAGTTAAATCTTTTAATTCTCTACCTCTAATATAATCTAAGCTGAAATCCTGACTTACAAATCTTTCCATAATTAATTTCATATTTCTAAGTGACATTAAAATCATCATCACTGTATATTCAGCTACACTTGAGTATGTATAACTTACGTTTCCTGCATGAATACCATATTTTCTACACGACTCTAAGTCTATATGATCAAATCCAATTGTTCTTGTAGAAATATAAAGAACGCCATATTCATGTAATTTTTTTACTATTTCTTCATCAACTTTTGTTGTCATGATACTCACTGCTTGAACTCCAGCACATAAATGTACATTTTCTACTGTTAATGCATCTGATGTTTTGATTAATTCTACATCGTATTTTTTTGCATATTCATCTACGAAATCATATTCATCATTTCTTACACTAAAAAATGCTATTTTCACTATATTTCTTCTCCTTCATATGCATAATCCAAAGCACTTAATATATCATTAATAAGAAGATTTGAATCTTCCAAACCTAAATAAACTCTAAAATGCCCTAGATCTAACCCTCGTTTTTTCATTTCTTCTTCATTATTTCCTTTAAACGCAGTTAAAATTAAACTTTCAAAGCCTCCCCAACTATAAGCTAAACTTAAAACGTGTAAATGATTGACAAATCTCTCAATAATTTGAGGAGTAGCATTATCTAATACCATACCAAATAAACTGCTATATCCATTTAAATATGTTGATGCAAGTTCTTTTTGTTGGATGTATGGATGATAAATCTTTTTTATTCTTGAATCATTCTTTAAACAATCAAGGACTTTTATAATCGTTTCTTGTTGTGATTTCATTCTTATTGGTAATGTTCTTAATCCACGAATAGCTAACCAAGCATCATGTGGAGATAAACTCGCTCCCAATAGTACCGCTCCATATTCATCAATTGTTTTTACAATTTCTTTATTCGCTACTACGATTCCTCCAACAATATCACTATGTCCTCCAATATATTTAGAACAAGAATGAATAACTACATCAATACCATGGTTTAATGGATTTTGAAACAATGGTGTTGACCATGTATTGTCAATTACTGTATAAATATTTCTTTTTCTAGCAAAATTAGAAATTTGTTTTAAATCAAGCATTTCAAATTTTTGTGAAGAAGGGCTTTCAAAATAAATCATTTTTGTTTGTTCATTCACATAGTCAAATATTTCTTGTGTTTCATTCACATGAATAACAGAACTTTCTATACCGAATTTTTTAAGTGATTGTATAACCTTAACACTAGAAGTATAAACAGTGTTTACAACAATGACATGATCCCCCTGTTTTAATAAAGAAAAAATTGTTGCCGAAATAGCTCCCATTCCCGAAGCAAAAGCTCTTGCTTTTTCTCCACCTTCTAAAGCAGCTATTTTCTCTTCTAAAATAGCAGTTGTAGGATTCCCATCTCTTGTATAAGAATACATTTCTTCTTTCCCACAATTGACATCTAAATAATGTTGATAGTTTTCAAAACGAAATGACGATGTTTGAACTATAATTGGAGCTACCGGATTAGACATTTTTTGATCATTAACCTCGATACTTGTACAAATATTTTGAATATCTTTCATTTATGTTTCCTCCTCTTTTTTATGATTAGTGATAGATCATATTAAAAATGTAAATAAGATTTTTTACGTAATTCCCTACTTGTAATATTTTCTTCATAATTCATTTTAAATATACAAGCATATAGAACATTAAGTGCATAAAAAATAGCTGTTTGTGATGAAAAAGCAGATATATTCGCTTTTGCATCTTCTTGATTAGGTAGTGGTATAATAACATCAGCAATTTTTGCCACATAACAATTAAGGTTGCTTGATATGAAAATCATTGGTATCTTTTTACGCTTAATGATTCTCGCAATATTTTCTATTTCTGCTGTTGTTCCACTATAAGATAATAATATGGCTACATCCCTAGTTGTCGCGTTAGTAGCTAGAAAAACTTGATCTGGTTGTGAATGTACTAAATGAACATATTTACCTATTCTTAACATCTTCAAATGAAAATCGTTGAGTTTGACAAACGAATTACTCACTCCTACGGCAAATATTTGATCTGCTTTCATTATCATTTTTACTGCTTTATTTAACAATTGATCATTGAACAACTGTTGAGTAAGATCTATTGTATCTTTGCTTAATTCAGCAATTTTTTTTGACACAACAATCATTGAATCTCTACTATTAAAAGGAACATTAGCATCTACCTTTGATATTTGTTTATATTCAGCCTCTAACTCTCTTGAAAAGTTTATTTTAAACTCCTTGAAACCTGAAAGATTAAGTTTTTTACATAATCTAATAATAGTAGATGTAGAAGTATATGAAGATTTAGAAAGATCTCTAATTGACATGCGTATGACCTCTTCACTATGTTCAAGTATATAATCAGCTAATTCTTTTTCATACTGACTAAAGTTTTTCTTTTCTTGTAATGCTTTTATTAAATTCATATGACTATCACCGTCCTTATTTTATACATATGTTTTTTTTATTAAAGATGTTTTCTAACAAAAGGAACAAAATGACAAAAAAATTTTTATAATTGACATAAATAATTATAACAAAATGTTTATCGCATTCATGAATAGTTACATAAAAAAAATTAATGCTAGAATTTTGTTGAAAAAACAAGGAGGTATTATATGAATACAATTATGAATTGGGTGGAAAATTCACTCGTACCAAAAGTATCTTACTTTACTGAAAAAAGATATTTTCAAGCTTTAAGAAATGGTTTCTTTGCCATTATGCCATTAACTATTATTGGATCAATTTTTATGTTAATTACAGATTTTCCAATTCCTGGATATGCAGAATTTATGAATGGTATATTTGGAGAAAACTGGATAAGTTACATTTCACCAGCTTATCGTGCCACATTTAATATGATGGGCTTTATTTTTGCTGGAACTATGTCATACAAGTTAGCTGATAGTTATGATATGGACAAATTAACATCACTTGTATTAGCACTTGTTGCATATGTTGTTGTACTCCCTAAAACAGTAATAAGTGGTTCTGGAGAAGTTATTACTGATGTTTTATCTTTTGGATGGTTAGGAACAAAAGGTGTAGTAACAGCAATCTTTGTATCAATTATATCTGTTGAAATAGCAAGATTTTGTTATCGTAAAAATTTGGTTATTCATTTACCAAATAGTGTCCCAGAAATGGTTGGTAAAGCATTTAGTGCTTTAATTCCAGGTATTTTAATTGTCACAACTTTATTAATTATTAATGGTATTTGTATGGCAACTGCCGGATCATTACCTGAACTTATTTTCAATATCATTCAAGTTCCTTTACAAGGAATTGTTGGATCACCTTGGGCAATTATTATCGTAGCAGGTTTAAATGGATTATTATGGTGGTTTGGAGTTCATCCTACTGTTATTAATTCATTAATTTATCCATTATTATATGCAAATGCTGCTTCAAACCAAACTTTAGCTGATGTAGGTCAACTTACAGCTTCAACAGGAGCTTTCGGAACAGTACAAATGTTAGATCAATTTGCGACTATTGGTGGAGCAGGATGTACTATTGGTTTAATTATATCAATGCTTATTGTAGTAAGATCATCACGTTTAAAAGCTATGAGCAAAATATCTGCTATTCCTGCATTATTCAATATCAATGAACCTTTAGTTTTCGGTTTACCATTGGTATTTAATCCAATGATGCTAATACCAATTGTTTTAGCACCAATTGCTTCAGTAGCTATTGTCTACTTATCTATGTCTATTGGATTTATGCCACTATTTACAAATGTACAAGCACCTTGGGCATGTCCATTCTTCTTCTCTGGTTTCTTAGTAGCAGGATGGAAGGGAGCAGTCACTCAATTATTATGCGTAGCTGCAACTGTTTTAATTTATATGCCATTTGTAAAAGCATTAGACCGTCAATATGTAAAAGAAGAAAACAATTAATAAAATAGAGAAAAAATATTTTTTCTTCCCGTCTTTGTAGGATTCATACAATTTTCGTATGAATCCTACATTTATAATTGATGACAACAATCTGTTAGGGAATTAACCATTCTAGGTTAATTCTCTTTTTTGATTACCATTTTCATTAAATAAAAAACTATATTAAGCTTACTCGCTTCTTAGATGACTCATACTAAAAAAATATCTTGCTTATATTTCGATTTCTTTGAGAAACTTGATGAAAATTTGATATCTTTTAAAAATATATAAATAAAAAAGTAGAATGCTATAGTATCATTAGAATTCTACTTTAAATATAAATTTATTAAAATATCAATAGATCAATTCAATTACTGAATTTACTTCTTACGATTACTCTTATCTACTAGAGTACAAACCAAAATACTTAGTTCTAGTAATACAACCATAGGAATTCCTAACATAATTTGTGATACTACATCCGGAGGTGTAATAAAAGCTGCTAGAATAAATATAACAATAATAATATATGCTCTATTTTTCTTTAAAAAAGCAGGTTTTAATAATCCAAGTTTTGTAAGTAAAAATACTACAACTGGCATTTCAAATATCACACCAAAAGCAAGTAACATCATATTAACAAAAGACACATATGATTGAACTGAAATCATTGATTTTACTTCAGTTATTGCAATTTTAAGAAAGAAGTTCAATGTTGTTGGAAGAACTATAAAATAACAAAATACAGCTCCCATAACAAATAGAATTAATCCAAAGAACAATGAAATCAAGATATATCTTTTTTCATGTTTATATAACCCTTTTTCTACAAATGCCCAAATTTCATAAACAGTAATAGGCGAACATAAAATTAAAGCCATAATAAACGAAAGATTGACATACACTAATAACATTTCAGATGGTGTTGTATAGACAAGTTTCATTCCCGGATTAACTTCAATAAGATAATCCATTAACATTCTAGCTTGACTAAATAACAACATCATGGCAATAGTATTAACCACAACAATAACAACCAATCTTTTTCTTAATTCTTCCAAATGTCCTCTTTTCAAAATTATTATTATTATCTTATAATAAGATAATAATATTTATTCATTTAATTTCAAGTTATGTGGCGAAAACAACATATCATATGACAAAATTGACATATATATTTTCTTAAAGTTGTTTATTAATTTAATTGACCACATGAAGCAGGTAGTAAAAATCAAATCATTATTTATCCAGTATTAATTCTATATTTTATATTTAAATGTACTATAAATTTATACTTTTTGTAAAACTATAATTTTTCCTGTATCTTATGGTTAATTAAATTTTTTAATAAAATAACTACATCATCATTCATGGGACTTATATTTTCTATTTCATAATTTCTCAGAATTGTTTTCTTTGTTAAAAAAGTACCTTCCTTTAAGTCATAAATAGAAAGACATCCAGATTCAAATGTACTCAAAAATAAATAGTTATCTTTCATATCAATACATACATTTTTTACATGTACTTTATTGATTCTTTGCATTTTATCAGTTAAAACATGATAAACATTAATAAAGGTATTGTTTACAAAAATAATATCATTTTCTGATTGTGAAACATATTCATAATCTGATTTTAGCTTTAATATTTCATTTTTCATATTCATCTTACTTTCTTCCATTTATTCAAAGTATAAATCTCTATTAGATCTTTATTAAAGCCTATTATATCATAGATAACATTGAGTTTTATTATTTGATTATTGAATATAAAACAATTTTATTGCAAAACTCTTGTGAAAAATAAGTGTTGATGGATGACTACTTATTAGTTCTAGGGTGTGGTAGATAGCGCATGCAATTCTACTGGCTTACCTACACAATCATTGATGTAGATAGTCAAACCATGGGAAGGTGATTGGACCCCTAGCCTGGCACGGGCTAAAAATAATGTGACAATTGATGCAGGTTGCAGAGCATCGTCAATCAAAAATAAAAAAGTGTAGAAAATATATTTTTGTATGTTAAAAGGAACCGTATTTTCGGTTCCTTCATTTTTTATTAAAACCAACCCATTTTTTCACAGATATTATAAATACCATCATCTACATTTTTATCTGTGATGTAAGTTGCTTTTTCTTTTAAAGCATCACAGGCATTTCCCATAGCGACACCTGTCCATAAATCTTTATCAAACATATCAAGATCATTATAGTCATCACCAAAGACAACTACATCTTGAATAGGTGCTTGGAGTATTTCCATCATTTTGAAAATACCGCCTTTTTTATTATCTGGTTGAAACATTAAGTATTCTTTTTCAAAACGTAATGAACCTAATTGATCTTTGTTTTGAAAAGAAGCTTCTTCTTTTTCATCTAAAGCAAGATAGATTTTATAAAAGTTTTCTACTTGTGTATAATCAAAATCTTGATCTAAGATATAAGTTGTTGGTTCTTTACGATAGCCTACTTGTTGAATAAATAAATCATTTTCACCATAGACTTCTTGACTATCATTGATAGCTACTAAATAACCAATCCCTTTTTCTTTAGCTTCTTGAATGATTTTTAAAGCTCCTTGTTTATCTAAGGGGATATTTTCTTTTAAAATACCATCTAGTACAATTCCATTACCCCCATTACATACCATATTTTCAAAATTAAATTCTTTTCTTGTCTTTTCTGCTTTATAATGGGCTCTTCCTGTATTCAAACAAACAAAATGACCTGCTTGTTTAAGCTTTTCTAAAGCAACTTTCGCACTTGGGACAATTTGATGTGTTTTTAAATCAGTTAGTGTTCCATCAATATCAAAGAAAAAATATTTTTTCATACTATTTTAAATCCTTTACTCCTGTTTCTAACATTTCCATTTGTAGAATTGTTTGCCATGGTTGGATGACTTGTTCCTTACCATTTACAATACTATCATAGATACCATCATACACACGGGCATAGTCGCCGTCAACTGTTGGAACTTTTTCTTCATGATAAATGCCTTCATCATCATAATAAGTAAGAGTTCCATAATGTTCAGGTAAATCTTTTCCAAAATCACTATTTGTTGGCATATGAAAAAGTTTTAAATGTTCTTCTTGTCGATCTTTACTATATTTTTCAAACATTCCCTTTTTACCATAAACGATAAAAGAAGGTCTTGATTTTACTCTAAAGTAACTTGATTTAACGGATACTTTTAATGTTCCATAATAAAGATCTAAATCAAAATAATCATTCATACGACCTGTTCCTAAAAGTTGTCTTACATCATAATGAATATCATCAGGTTTTCCAAAGTAAGAAATGACTTGATCTAAAGTATGACAACCATGTCCATATAAATAAGACATTGCTGGATCAAAATGATCGACACTTTCAGGTATTTCAGGACGATAGTAATCAAAATGCATTTCTAATTCTAATAAATCTCCTAATTTCCCTGATTCAATCACTTTTTGGACAGTTAAAAAATCACTATCATATCTTCTATTTTGATAAGCTGAACAATAAAGTCCTTTTGATTTTGCAAGTGCAAAGATTTCTTTAGCTTGTTCACTATTTTCCATAAAAGGCTTTTCACATAAACAATGTTTATTATGTTCAAGTGCTTTTTTAGTATATTCATAATGATAATGATGTCCTGTACATACAACCACCATATCAATTTCATCATCTAAGAAAATATCATCTTGATTTTCAGTATAGTTGACTCCTTCAATTTTATCCCAAACATCATGATGAATACGTGGATTATAAATCGTTTTAACGATGAATTTATCCGGTCTTTGCATGACAAAAGGTAAATGATAGCGATTGGTACTTTTTCCATTTCCAATATATCCTAAAACAATTTTATTATTTATCATTATCAAACACGATCCCTTCTTGCATTCTTCCTTCTTCCATTAATTTAGAAATCAATAAAGAAAGATCTAACATTTCTTTTTGTTTTTTAACATCTTTTTCTTTCATTATTCTCATAAATTCTTTAAATTCATAAATTAAACGATGTTTCTTTTCAAAAGATTTTACTTCACTTGTCCCATCATTATAACAGATCTCATATTCAGTCATTTGACTTAACGGACATTTAACAACGATGGCTCCTAAGTTTCCTTGAATCGTATTCATTAAAGGCGCTTTACAATCTTTAGCCCCAATACATAACGCTTTAAAATGTTCAAAATCAAAAATCATCATCCCACTTGTATCAATATTTCTATCAATATTTGCCATATATTTATGATAAACAGGTTTCCCAAATAAATCGATCAAAGCATGAATATTATAAACATTTAAATCCATTAAAGCTCCACCTGCTTTATGAAAGTCAAAGGCTGGTAAAATGTTTCCTTCTTTAAAAGCATTATATCTTGATGAATATTGCGAATAGTTAAATGAAACAATTTTAATATCTCCTAATTTCTTTAAATCTTCTTTTAATGAAAGAAAAGCAGGTGTGTAATGTAAATTCATAGCTTCAAAAATCATGAGATTCTTTTTATTGGCGGTTTCAATTAAATCTTCTAATTCTTTACTATTCGCTGTAATTGGTTTTTCAATAATAACATTTTTATCATTTTCTAAAGCTTTTTTTGAAAATTCATAATGTAGATGATTAGGTAAAGCACAATAAATTGTATCAACATCACTTTGAAGTAATTCATCATAATCTGTATAAACTTTATCTAAATGATATTTTTCCATAAGTTCTAATGCTTGTGATTTTGATTTTTTTGTTGAAAAAAGATAAGTCTTTTCAACACCTAGTTCGTGATACATGGTAAGAACATCTTTAACAATCATTCCTGTTCCTAAAATTCCTAGTTTCATTATTTTGCTTCCTCTCTTATTCTTTCAATTGTTTCTTGTAATTTTTTTGAATCTTGTAATGTATGTGTTGATTGATTATGATCAATCAACGCTTGTATTTCTAAAGTCATATCGTCTCCTTCAATTGGATATGTTTTTTGCATAACTTCATTTTCTAAATGAATTGTATATTCAACCACACGGTTAAACATTGGAACATAGATTTCTCCCTTATCCCCTTTAATTAAAGCATAACGTTCTTTATTATAATTAATTGAACCTTCTACTTTTCCTTGAACTTCATTTTTAAAATTTAAAGTTGCTTTAAAATTCATTTCAATCTCATTTTCTTTTTCAATGTGAGATTCCACACTTTCAACTGGTGCATCCACTAAAGCAAGGACAAAACCAACGACATAACTTCCTACATCATTTAAAGCACCCCCTTGTTTTGGATCAAACAAGTAAGAATCTTTTTTATCTGTCCCATCAAAACAAAAGTTTGCTTCAATTGATTTTAATTTTCCGATCAGTTTTAAATCTTCTTTTAAATGATTAAAACCATTATTAAACTTTGTTTTAAAAGCTTCTAAACAATAGCCTTGATATTCTTTAACATATTGGTTAATTTCATCAATATCTTCACTTTTTAAGACAAGTGGTTTTTCACATAAAACCGCTTTATGATGTTTAATGGCTTCTATAATCCACTTTTTATGTTCATAGTGAGGTACTGCAATATAAACGGCTTCAATATCATCATCTTTTAAAAGTTCTCCATAATCACGATAAAGTTTAACTAAAGGATGACTTTGTAAATAACGATCGTTTTCATCTAAAGAATGTGAGGCAATGGCATGCACTCTTCCCCCACTAGTATAAGTAATACTTTTAACAAACTTCCGTGCTATGTTTCCATAACCTATAATTCCAAAATTCATTTTTCTACCTCCAATAACGCTATTGCTTCTGCAATATCATTAACACAATAATGTACTTGTTTTTGTATTTCTTGAGGGGATGTTTTAAAAGTAAAGGCTGTATCTACGACTTTTAACATCGGTAAGTCATTATAGGAATCCCCTATTCCTGCCATCTTTTCTAAGCGATAATGCTCTTTAATGATTTTAATTCCTGTTCCTTTTGAACAGCCTTTTCTTACAATATCAATTGAATTTCTATTTTGAAAACCTTCAACTTCTTGATATTTTTGATTAATTTCAAGACATGCTTTCTTGGTTATTTTGTCATCTTTAAAAACAAGAGATATGCCATAAATTATTTCATGTTCTACTTCTTTAAAAGAAGAAATGACTTTTAATTTAGGATTATAATCTTCTTTAAGGGTTGCATAAAAGACATCCGCATTTCCTGTTTGTAAAATGATATGTGCTTTCTTTTTATATTCATTAAAGATTTGTTGAACGATTTCTTTTTTCATTGGAAAATCTTGAATGATATTTAAATCTTTATCTAAGATCAGCGCTCCTGAAGAAAGAATATAGAAATCTAATTTTAGCTTTTCTAAATCAAACAGGGCACATCGAGGTCTTCCACTACATACTCCAAAAAGATGTTCTTTTTGATACTTTTCAATAGCCTCTTTATCTTGTTTTTTTATTTGTTGATTAAAAACAAGTGTGCCATCTATATCACTTGCAAGTGCCATCATCTTTTAATTCCCTTAAACAATCAACAATGACTTGATGATCTTCATCATGGACAAGCCCCGAAACAAGAATGCTTCCTCTTAATTCATTTTGGATAATCAATGGAAAACCTCCCCCACAAATAACAAGACTTTCATCTTTTTCATCATCTTGATACGTTTTATTTTCTTCATTTTCTAAATAGATGTAATAACTACTATGTCCATATTTTTCAACTGTTTTTTGTTTACGATCAAGCCAAATGACTCCTTTTTTACCATCCATCAAATATTGAAAAACAATATCTCCATCTAAAACAATACGGATTCTAACATTTTTTAAATGATTCTTTTCAATATGATCTACAATGATTTGTCCTAATTGATAGGCAGCATGATTATTGAATTCTTGAAAAGAAAGTTCTTTTTCTAATTGTAAGACTTCTTCTTTTGTCATCTCTTTCACCTCACTTTTGTTATAACATATCTTCTTTCTCTTTTTAAGAGATGCATCTCATTATGGAAATAAGGTTCAAGATAAATGAAAAAAAGCTCAGTTAAACTGAACTTTTGGTTCACTTATTTTTAAGATGATAAATAAGCGCATGTAAATTATTTAAGATGTACATAAAGGCAAGTTGAGAATAGAATGTTGCAATCTTATTTTGTTTTTCATAGTCAGGAATCATAATCTGATATTGACTATAAACAACAAGTGGACTTTGAAGATTAGCAGTAACCAAAGCTGTTTGAATTCCTTTTTGATTTAAGATTTTCATACATTCTAAAAGGGATGTATTTTCTCCACTATAAGAGATAAACAAAGCAAAATCTCCTGGCTGTAATTGTTTAGAAATATAGATTTCTTCCCCGTATTGAGTTGCTAAGATAGGAAATAAATTAATCTTTGCAAGTTTATTAATAAAGTTTGCTGCTGTTATTTGGCTATCGCCATAGCCATAAATAAAAACTCTTTTCTTTTGTACCATCAATGTTGCTATTTTATTTAAGGTTTTAATAGATAAATGATGATAGACTTGTTGAATACTTTCTTGATAAAGAGAAAACATGTTTTGAATGATTTGTTCACTTGTTTCATTGACTTGAAATGGGATTGTATAGTCTACTTGACTTACCATATATTTATTAGCTTCAAGTTCCTGTAATAAAGCCAATTTAAATTGTCGATACCCTTGATAGCCTACTTTATGACATAAACGAATGATCGTGGCATTTGAAGTATAGCTTTTTTTTGCTAGATCATTGATTGAAAGTAAAGTTAAATCTTCTAAATGATCTAATAAATAATCAATGACTTGTTGTTCTGATTCGGTATAATGATTTTCTTTAAGTTGTTGTAATATTTTCATTATTCTTTCATTAAAATATCAAGCGCTTCTTCCACACTATCAACTACATCATCAACAATCGATGTTAAACTCTCTGGTGATGTTGGAAAAGTAAAAGAATGATCCACTGTTTCTAACATAGGAATGTCATTATACGAATCCCCAATTCCGGCAACTTCCTCTAAATGCATTAATTCTTTTAATTTTAAAATTCCTAAACCTTTAGAACATCCTTTTTCAGTAATATCAATAAATTCTTTATTTTGATGTGCTGTTAATTCAGGAAAATGTTCTTCAATATCAAGACACACTTTTTTAGCGTTTTCATCTGTTTTTGCATTCATGGATAAACCATAAATATCTCCTTCCACTTCATCTAAAGATGTAATAACTTGTCTAACCATTGAACCTAAATCTTCTTTTAAAAATGTATAAATTTGCATATTAGCTTGAATAAAAATATCATAATCTTTTTGATAACGATCATAAAATTCATGTAATAAATGTTTAGAAATCGTACTTTTATAAATAACTTCTCTTTCTTTATTAAGCACAAGTGCTCCTGTACATAGAATATAGAAATCAAAATCAATATAAGGCTTACAAAATTCGTAAATACCTTTAAAAGGTCTTCCACTACACAAACCAAATAAGTTGCCTACTTTTTGAAATTCCTTGATTTTCTTTAAATCCCCTTCTTTAAATTGTTCATTAAATAATAATGTTCCATCATAATCACTTGCTAGTACTTTCATAATAATCCTCCAATGTCTTTATTGTAGTTGATTTCATAAAAAAAGAAAATCATTTTTCTTAATAAAAAATAAATATCAAAAAGGAGATCTTTATAATCTCCCTTGATTTAATATGTTAGGAATATCATCCTCTTTTTACATTTTATTGAATTTCTTTAATGAGTGCTTCTTGTAATATTTTAGAAAAATTCAACTTTTTCTTTGTAGCTATATCATTTAACCACGCTGGAATTGTGAGTGTTTTTTTTACAGCCTTATTATCAAATGTCTTTAAATATTCTTTAATATCTAATTCAATCAAAGCAATACATTCATTTTCCTTTAAAACAATATTTTGTAATTTAGAAGGAGTAGGAGCACTTTTAAATAAATCACCAACATAATCTTCTAAATATAATTCCATTGCTTCCTTAGCCATATCATAAGCCTCTTCAAAAGTATCCGCACAGCTAAAACACCCATCTAAATCTGGAAAAGTAATTGTAATACCATCATCCTCTTGCAAAAAAACTGCTGGATAAATTAATTTTTTACGCATACAAACAACCTCCATTTATGATTATAACACGTGTCGATACGTATAATAATATCTACTATTAAGAATTTATAATTTCTTTTATATCCTCTAAATTTTCTACAAAATAAATACCCTCTTGTTTTTCCTTAGATGACAAATCAAAATCAATCATCTTATCTAAAAGTTTCTTTAAATCATCATAATACCCATTTAAATTATAAAGCATACAAGGTGTCTTTAAATGTTTCAATGAGACTTTAGACATAACTTCTGTAATTTCTTCTAATGTACCTGTTCCTCCTGGAAAAGCAATAAACGCATCTCCTAATTCAATCATCTTTGTTTTTCTTTCGCTCATATCTTGTGTCACAATTAATTGTGTTATTTCAGGATAATCAAAACCTGCATCAATGAAAAATTGTGGTTCAACACCTATGACTTTTCCCTTTGCCTTTAAAACACTTTCAGCCAGTTCTCCCATTAAACCACATTTAGAACCTCCATAAACAAGAGTATGTCTATTTTCTCCAATCCACTTACCAAGTTCTCTTGCTGCTAAAGTAAGTTTTTTATCATTTCCACTACTTGCCCCTAAATAAACTGTTATATTCATGAATACCTCCAAAATTTATAAATTAAATCATTTTTATTCTTTTGACTTATTATATCATTTTCTGTATAAAAAATGATCTTTTGCTTCATAATAAAGCAGGTGATTTTATGAATGAATCTTATTGGCAAAAAACAAGTCAACATCCTTGTTTTAAACAATTAAATAAAGATATAAAAACGGATATTCTTATTATCGGTGGTGGTCTATCTGGTATTTCATGTGCTTATCAGCTAAAAGAAACAGGTAAAAAAATAACTGTTGTAGAAAAAAATCTTTTAGGTAGTCATACCAGTGGACATACAACTGCTAAAATTACTCTTTTACAAGGTCTTATTTATCAAAAACTTGTAAAACATTATAATATTGAAACAGCTTATTTATACTATCAAAGTCAAAAAGAAGCGATGAAAGGTATTCAAGATTTAATTAAAAAAGAAAAAATCGATTGTTGTTTTAAAGAATGTACCATGTCTTTATATACCAATGATTTAAAAAATGTCGAGAAACTTGAAAAAGAACAACATTATTTACAACTCTTTGGAGAGACTGTTTTTGATAAACAAAAACATTTAAAAACAATCAGTTTAGATCATCAATATATTTTTCATCCTTTAAAATATCTTTATCACCTTGTTGAACGTTGTCAAAAAGAAAATATCCAATTTTATGAACATAGTCGAGTTGAAAAAATCATTAGAAGAAAAAATGATTTTCTTGTCTATGTACAAGGACATCGTATTATTTGCCAAGATCTCATTCATGCAACGCGTTACCCTTTTATTAAAAGAGGATTCTACTTTTTAAAAATGTTTCAATCTTTAGAAAGTGTTGATTTAAAACAAAGAACAGGAAATCAATGTACACTCTCTATTGATCTTACAGAAAGCTATCGACCTTTAAAAAATCATGCTTTAGTTATTAATTCTAAAAGTAAAGACTGGTTTGCACAAGATACGATTCCTTTAAGAGGAATTCCTTATATAGGGCGTTATAGAGAACATGAATATTTTATTTATGGTTTTCAAAAATGGGGTATGACAAATTCTTTTTTAGCGTCTAAAATCATTAAAGATCTTTATTTAAATAATGATAATGCCTATCTTTCTTTGTTTTCTTGTCATTATTATTCTTTAAGCTATTCTAAAATATATTTTAAACAAATACTTCATCATCTTTATCTTGGTTATATAAAATTTCATTTTCATACCAAAAAAAACTTACAAAGAGGTCAAGGTGGACTTATAAAAATCAATCATAAACTCTATGCTGTTTATTTAGATAAGCACGGTATTTATCATTATTTTTCACCCTACTGTCCTCATTTAAAAGGTCTACTTTCTTTTGATGAAAAACATCAAATATGGCATTGTCCATGCCATCAATCTATTTTTGATTGTTATGGAAAACTCATTGAAGGTCCATGTTTAAAAGATATGAAAAACAAATAAAAAAACAGCAAATGCTGTTTTTTATTACTTGTATAAATATTATTTAATCATGTCTTTTTTCTTGATAAAAATCATTCCACTAAGTGCACTCAATAAAGTAACGATCCACATAGCTATAGTAGATGTATCTCCTGTTTTTACTTTTGAATCTGTTTTTTCTTCTTTTTGAGAAGGTTGTTCTTGAGAATTATTTTTATCAATAGAAACTGTAACATTTTGATCTTTATCGGCTGGTTGTGTTGGTTTCGTTGGTTCTTCTTTTAATGCTGGAATAACTTCACCTTTACTTAAAAGTTGACCACATCCTAAGCAATAAGTATCACCAGTATATCCATCTTGACCAATTTGTGCTTCAATTTGACCTCTTACTTCAGTTTCACCATCATGATTTTCTAAATCAAAATCACCATATTCTTCTCCACAAACATCGCAGATAGCTTTTTTATGACAATTAGCTTTTCCACCTTGATGATCTTCGATATCTTTTTTAGCACCACAACCACATTCTAACCAATGTTTTTGATCATCATGATTCATGACATAAGAATGTGCATGTACCTTATTTCCTTCATTATCTACAAATTGAATTTGACTATCTACTGGCACAGTAATCATTGAATCTTCATGATTATAATCTGGTAAAACAAATTTTCCTTCTGCTTTTTCTTCAATAATAAGAGATGTATCTGCTGTTAAACGGATTTCTCCTGTACCACTTATTGATTTAACTTTTGTATCACCTGTTATTTGTAATCCACCATCATTTATAGAAATATTTAAATCATTTACTTGTTTAGCATCTGCTGATAAATAAGCATCATTTAATTCCAAATTTGTAAAATTTTCAATATCTGGTAAATGGTAATAATAATTACTTCTACCTATATTTTCAAATGTTATTTGAGCATTTTCACTATATCCTTTAATTTGAATTTGTTTACCTAAAGGTGTACTTCCTGGTAATCTTCCTTTAAATGTAAGATGGTTTCCCGTAATTTCACTAAATCCAAAGCTTCCTCCATTTTCCATAACAAAGGCATATTCATTAGCGTTTAAATGGCATAGATTTGAATTTGTAAAGTTGTTGACATTTTTTATTGTTAGAGGTGCTTGTAATGTTATACTTTCAGGAAGGTTTACTTGATTTTGACCAAAATCAATAACAACTGCTTTATTTGGTAAAGTTGCTGGCCAGTCGATTGCTGTTGTATGATTACTCATATAGACCATAAAAGGACCTTCATTACTGCTTTCATTAATTCCTTTAAAAGCATCGTCTAAAGAAGCATATGATAATACTTGTCCTTTATTATCTTTTACAACTGCTTTTGTATCTTCCACATCTTCATTGGCTAATTTAACTGTAACTCTAGAATTTGATTTAAATTTTATTTCCATTTTTGATTTTAAATCACTATTTGGAACTAAGAAAGTAACATTTTGTGTCATTCCAAACATTTCTGAATTCAAATTACTTACAGTTGATATCTTATGTGGACAATTTAAGATAAATCCACTAGGTAATCCACTAAAAGCATATCTTGAAAATTGAAGAGGATTTAAAATTGTTATTTTTTCAATACCCGAATTATAAAATGCGAGTGCACTATTTGTTGTTATTTGTACTGAGGCAAATTGTAATTCTTTTAAAGCTTTACAATTTTCAAAAGCTCTTCTATCTATTGTTAAATAGATAGCTGTATCTTCTGTAAATTTTGCTTCTGTTAAATTAGTACAACCACTAAAACAATATTGTCCAATTTTTTTTACAGAAGTTTTTGATAAATCAATACGTGTTAATGCTGTATTTCCTTTAAATGCATTATCAGCTAATTCAGTAACATCATATTTTCCATTAGAAGTGATAAATGATGGAATCGTGATATCTCCACTTGCAGTATTTCCATTGGTTAATTTAACTGTTCCATGTGTTGAAGTTGATGGAAGTTTAGTGATTTCATATGTTATTCCATTTTCTTCAATAGTATCTCCTATTGAAGCCGAACTTTCATCAACAGTATTTAATTGTTTTACATCTTCATTAATACTTTCTGTTAAAACTTCATTGTTTTCTAAATTTGTTGCGTTTTCTTGCATTGCAAAGACAATTGGACTTTGCGTACACATCATTGTCGCAATTAACACAGCTGATGCTGCTTTTTGTTTTAATTTCATTTTTATGCTCCTTTGCATGTTATTAATCTAAAGCTCTAAATTACATAAATGAGTATATCTAGACAAGTAATTTTCAAATAGCTTAAAATGATTAATATCATGTAAAGATTAAGTAAATGATATTTTGATTTAATGATATCCTTTTCATTTTTTCTATTATATAATAGAAGTAGTATGGGAGGAAGTTTATGAAAACATATTTAACATTAGATGTTGGTGGTAGTGCCATCAAATATGCATTAATGCAAGAAGATTTAACTATTTTAGAAAAATCAAGTGTACCAACTCCTATGGATACCCTTGAAAATTTTATTGAAACGATTGGAAAAATCTATGATCAATATAAAGAGCGAATTGATGGTATGGCACTTTCCATGCCTGGCATCATTGATCCTGAAAGAGGTTATCAATATACGGGAGGATCTTTGCGTTATATTGATAAATTAGAAACTGTTGAGGTTTTAAAAAAACGTTGTCCGACAAATATTACAATTGGTAATGACGCTAAATGTGCTGCCAACGCGGAAATTGGTTTTGGTAATCTCCAAGATATTCAAGATGGAGCTGTAGTAATTTTAGGAACAGGAATCGGTGGATGTTTAATTAAAGATCATAAAGTCCACACAGGAAGACATTTTTCAGCAGGTGAATTTTCTTTTATTAAAACAAACAACTTAGATCCTTTTACTTGGAATCATGCTTGGTGTATGAGAAATGGTATTTCAGGATTATTACAACGTGTTCAAGAAGCCCTTGAAACAGATAAAGAGTATAGTGGCATTGAAATCTTTGAAATGGCTAATAATGGAAATGAAAAAGTCATTGCAGGAATTGATGCTTTTGCCAAGGAAGTAGCAACACAAATTTTTAATGTACACATTATTTTTGATTGTGAAAAAGTAGCTATTGGTGGTGGCATTTCTGCACAACCTTTACTTATTGAACTTATTAATAAAAATATTAATGAAATTTTTGATAATTTACATTTTGATGTCTATCATCCTGAAATTGTCCCATGTAAATTTAGAAACGATGCCAATTTAATTGGTGCACTTTATCAACATATTCAAACTTTTAAATAATTTTCTCTTTGAGAAATATCTTTTTTAAAAGAGAAAATCAGTGTACAATAACATTGAGGGGTGACAATTATGCAAGTGGTATTTGTTGTTTTACATAAGACAGAATTATTACAAAATTTATTAACAAGTTTAAAAAAAGCAGGTGTCAGTGGAGGAACAATCATTGATTCCCAAGGAATGATTTCTTATATTCAAGAAAGTGATGAAAGTTATATTTTAGGTTCTTTACGACTTTTCCTTGAACAAGCACGTCCTGATAGTAAAACAATGTTTTTCATTATCAAAGATGAACAAACTGACCTTGTTTTCGATACAATTGATAAAGCTTTAGGTGGTTTAGAAAATCATAATACAGGGATTGCCTTTGCAATGCCTATTACAAGAGTCGCAGGAGTTGTAAAATAAAGAGGACGAAAGTTCTTTTTATTTATAAAAAATGATTTACTATTTTAGTCAAACAGGAAACACCAAACTCCTTGCAGATACTTTAAAAGAAGTTGTTAAAGATTCAAAAATCATCTATGTTGGTTTTTGGACAGATAAAGGAAACGCCAATCAAGAAGCTTTAGATTATTTAAAAACATTACATCATCAAAAAATCTTTCTCTTTGGAACAGCTGGTTTTGGAAAAAGTGAAGAATACTTTAAACGCATTATCAATAAAGTTAAAGAAAGTATTGATTCTACGAATGAAGTTGTAGGAAGTTTTATGTGTCAAGGGAAAATGCCTGAAACTGTTTTGCAACGCTATCTTTCTTTAAAAGAAAGTGGAAAAGCACCAAAAAATATTGATTTACTTATTGAAAACTATTATGAGGCACTTAATCATCCAAATAAAGAAGATTTTGAGAATTTAAAAAAAGAAGTCCTAAATGAAAAAGACAACTATTAGTTTCTAACAGTTGTCTTTTTTCATTAATAAGTTTGTCCACCATCAACGCCTAAGTTTTGAGCTGTAATGTTGTTAGAATCATCACTTGCTAGAAATAAAACGGCATTTGCAATATCCTTTGCTTCTTGTGGTCTTCCTAAAGGAATATCTTTTGTAAAAGAAGTAAAGACTTCATCTTTTTGATCTTCATGACCAACAGTAAGTTCATTTAACATGTTTTCCCATAATGGTGTACGAATAATCCCCGGTAATACGCAGTTAATATTGATATTATCTTTTGCATACTCTCTAGCAAGACAAGCTGTAAGTTCTAAAACACCTGCTTTGGTAATGGAATAAACAGATGCATTAGCTCCACCTAATTTTGCAGCTACTGATGACATATTGATAATTTTTCCATAATGTTGTTTTTGCATAACAGGCAAAACTGCTTTACATCCATAAACTGTTCCATTTAGATTAATTTTAATCATACGATCAATATCTTCATCTTCCATTTCGATTAATGGTAATGATTTACAAATACCCGCATTATTTACTAAAACATCAATTCTTCCCCATTGATTTTCAATAGCACTTACAAGATTTTGAAAATCATTTGCTTTAGAAACATCAACTTGATAAGCTAATACCTTTGTCCCATATTTCGATAATTCTTCTTTTGTCTGATTTGCTGTTTCAATATTTAAATCAGCAATCACAACATTTGCTTTTGCTTTAACAAACTCTAAAGCAATAGCCTTTCCAAGACCCATTGAAGCTCCTGTAACAATCACATTTTTTCCACTAAAATCATATTTAATCATTTTCTTTCACCTCTAGTGGTTATTATAGAAATCTCATTCTATTTATACAATTTCATTTACTAATAGAAATCATTAGTAAAAAGAATTGACATTAAAAAATCATTTTTATTTTTTTATTTAGTTTTTTATAAACATTTTCAACTAACCATGGTTCCGTGGAAGCTTTTAAGGCTTCTTCAAAGCCAAACCATTGTAATCCCTTATTTTCATCTTCTTTAATAGTTAATGTTTCTTGATCATTAGCTTCCATTAAATAGGTAATATTATAATGAAGATGACTAGATACATAGGCTCCGTTTTTAATATGTCCATTGACTGTTAAAATTTCAATTGAAAAAGGATCATCCATTAAAAACTTAACATGCTTTAAACCACTTTCTTCTTGAAATTCTTTTAAAGCCACTTTTTTAAAATCTTTTTGACCATCAACATGTCCCCCAAGCCAACACCAAGAATTATAAATTTTATGATAACACATTAAAACTTTATCATGACTTTGATTTAAAACCCAACATGATACTGTAAAATGTCCACCTTTACTTTTTCTTGTAAGGACATCTTTCTGGTCAATAACTTTAAGTAAGAACTCTTTATCTTTTTCTTCTTGTTCGTTAAATGGTTGATAATTAAGTAATTGTTGTTTCATTATTTTCTCCTAAAAAAAACAGGTTATCCCTGTTTTTCAATATATTTTTGATAATACATCACACGAATCAAATCAAAGATCGTCATGATTTGATAATTGAAATTAATCCCATCAAATCTACCTGGTACTTGAATCGTATCTGTTGTTAGTTTCTTTCTTGCATAGGTTGGATTTTGGGTAATAAGTAAAGATGTGGTATTTTGTAATGAAAGATTTGTTCTTGTATACATAAAGCCTTCTAAAGATCTTCCTGAAGAAGAAGTAAAGATAACATAATCATTTTCATTAAAAATCATATCTTTATCATACGTATGATATTGTAAAACTGTTTTTCCAAACGAAATCAAATCAGTTTGAAACTCTACCGCAATAGACATTGGATAAAGAGCTCCTACTAGAATCACTCGTTTTGATTCATGGATTTTTGTACAAACTTCTTCTATTTTCTTTAAAAATTCTTTATTATCATTAGAAACCTTAATACGTTCAACATACGTACAAATATTCAAATTTTCCATACGTTCTTCAATTTGTTCAAGACGTACTTTTTTATGTTTATGATAAGTTTCTACAAAAGTTTCATAATCATAGAAACCTAAATATTTTAAGAAGTTTAAAATACTTTCTGGTGTTGTCTTTAGTTCACTTGCAACTTCATCTAATGAATAGTCTCCAAAGTTTTGATAATGAAGGATAAAGAATACACAAAAACGATATGCATCATCAAGGAACAATGTACCATTTAAATATTTTAAAATTCTTGAAAGTAGTATATTCATAACATCCTCCCCTTTAAATAAAATGATATTTTTTATAATACGTTACACGCATAATATCAAAGATCGTCATCAAACGATAGTTAAAATCAATACTATCATGTCTTGAACTGGCAACATAGATAACACGTTCATCGCCAATTTGACTCTTATATTTTTTATTTTGTGTAATAAGTAAGAATTGAGATCTGTTGATATCAAAATCTCGATGATCATTCATAAAAGCATCATAGGCTCTCCCTGTTGCTGATACAAAAATAACATAATCATCTTTATTTAAATCAAGTTGTGTATCAAAAGAATGATATTGGAAAACAGGCTTTCCAAAAGTAATCAAATCTGTTTGAAATTCAACAGCAATAGAGATTGGATAAAGTGCCCCAATAATAATCACTCTTTTAGACGAAGAAATATCATGACAAATATGATCCAAATCTTCAATAAATTTTTCTTTATCATCACATAAATGCACTTGTTTAAAAAGATCATCCATTTTTAATCCAAGCATTCTTGAACGAATTTGATCTTGTCTTAAAATAACATCAGCATAAAGCTTATCTTGGAAAGAAGCATAGTCATCAAATCCTAAATGACTTAAAAAATTTAAAATTGCTTCTTTAGAAATCTTTGATTTTTCAACAACTTCTTCTAATGTCATCTTATAAAAATCTATATAATTTTCAATAAAGAATACACAAAAACGATAATTATCATCTAAAAAAAGTGTCCCATTAAAGTATTCAAGTATTCTTGCAAGTAGTACATTTCCCATACGTACCTTTCCTTTCTATATTAAGCCTAGTTTTTCTAAGCTTAAAGCAATACCATCTTGATCAGGATCTTTGAAAGTATCATAAGCAATATCTAATAGCTTTTCCTTTGCTCCTTCAAAAACAATTCCTTGATTTGCTTTTTCAATCATTTGATAATCATTCATACTATCTCCAAAAGCAATTGTATCTTCCATGCTTGCATGATAGTAATGAATCACTCTTTCAATGGCATCTGCCTTTGTACAGTTTTTTGAAATAATTTCCCCATTAATAAAATCATCTTCTGGTTTAGAAAATAAAACCACATTAAAATCTTTACTCAAATGAGGCACCGTATCAAGCAATGCATATTTATCATATGCAATAAAAACAATTTTAGTCACTTTATCTTTGCCAGGATCATATTCTGTAATTGGTTTAAAAGCCTGATTTCTTTTTTCAAAGAAACGTGCAAGTTCTGGATTGGCTTGTGTATCTTTGATTTGTCTTCTTTCCATATATTCTCTAGCATATCCTGATTGAAAAAGTTCATTTTTTGTTTCAAGCGTAAAACCAACTTGCGCATTTGAAAATAAAACAATGGCCTGTTGAAGACGTTTACTATCTAAAAAATTTTCATAAATGTACTTGCCATCTATTTGAATAAAGCTTCCTGCTGCAGAAATGACACCATCAAAGCCAACATCTAAAATATCTTGTGTAATTGAAACTGGTGCTCTTCCTGTACATAAGAAAGCTTTATGTCCATTTTTTCTTAATTTACGAATGGCTTCTTTATTTCTTTGTGTAACTTCTCTGCTTTTCCCTCGAATTGTTCCATCAATATCAAAAAATACATACTTCATTTTTCTTACCTCTTACTTCATGATTTCTTCAATCAAAATAGGTTTTTCTACAAATTCATCAACAATCGTATAACTTTGATAAATTTCTTCTATGATTTCTTGACTGACTTTGTTTCTTGCATAAACAGTCAATAATGTTTCACCAATTTCTACCTGATCCCCTATTTTTTTATTTAAAACAAGTCCTACAGCATGGTCAACATCTTCATCTTTAGTCATGCGACCACCACCTAATTTCATTGAAACAATTCCTAAATTCTTTGCTTCCAATGCTTTAACATAACCTGTTTCCTTTGAAGTTATTTCCATTATAACACTTGGTTTTTCAAAAAGTTCAGGATTTTCTATATATGAAACATCTCCACCTTGTCTTTTAACCATTTCTTTGAGTTTTTCTAAAGCTTTTCCATTAGAAATTACCTCTTGTAATGCTTTATACGCCTCTTTTTCATTTTGATAAAGTTTTGCTTGAACAAGCATTGTACTTCCTGCTTTTAAACATAATTCTTCTAAATCTTGAGGCCCATTTCCTTTAAGCGTTTCAATTGCTTCAATGACTTCTAAACTATTACCAATTGCCTTTCCTAAAGGTTGTGACATACTTGAAATGGTTGCACGCGTATCTTTATAACAATGTTTTCCAATGTCGATCATTGTTTGAGCAAGCTTTTTAGCATCTTCTAACGTTTGCATAAAAGCCCCATTTCCATATTTGACATCCAATAAAATCGTATCTGCCCCACTGGCAAGTTTTTTAGACATAATAGATGAGGCAATTAAAGGAATACAAGAAACTGTTCCTGTTACATCACGTAAAGCATAGATTTTTTTATCAGCAGGTACAAGAGAAGCACTTTGTCCTATGATGGCTAAACCAATATCATTGACTTGTTGGATAAAATCTTCTTCTGATACATAAATATTAAAACCTGGAATAGATTCTAACTTATCTAGTGTTCCACCGGTATGTCCTAAACCTCTTCCTGACATTTTTGCTACTTTACCGCCACAAGCAGCGACGATAGGTCCTAATACAAGTGATGTTTTATCACCAACACCCCCAGTTGAATGCTTATCTACTTTAATTCCTTCAATTTTAGATAAATCGATAATATCTCCACTATATTCCATAGCTTGTGTAAGCAAGGCTGTTTCCTTTGCAGTCAGTCCTTGAAAACAAATCGCCATTAACAAAGCAGACATTTGATAATCTGGAATACTACCCTTTACATAACCATCTATAATAAATTGAATTTGTTGCTGATTGAATTCTCCATTATTTTTTTTATATTCAATTAAATCAACCATTCTCATTGTCATTTCCCCTTTTATTTCAATCTAATCTTATTTTACTATAATTTATTTTATTTTGAAAACACTTTCATTCTTTCGAGAGAATCTTTTCAATTACTGTGAGAAATTCTTCCATTTTTTGAGAAGAATTTCTCTTACAAACGATTCCATAAGGTAAAAAATAGTCTTCTTTTAAAGAAATAGCTTTTAGAGAAGGATGAATGTTTTTCCAACATTCAAGTGATAATAGAATATCTTGACTTAAAGCACATTCATTAAAGGTTTCTGTATTATAAGAAGGTGCGATGTCTCTAATCATAATAGAAGGATAATGTTTTAAAATATCCTGTCTTATTTGATCGTTGATAGGACTACTTCCTTCTTTCATAATACGAATTGTTTGATGTTTTAAATCTTGAAAACTTAATTCATTAGATGAAGCCAATGGATGATTTTTATGGACCATTAAACAAAAACGATACTTTCCTAAAGGAATAAAATGATAATGATTATTTTGTTTATTTAAATTATAAGGACAAACAATAAAATCATAATCTTTATCTAATAGATCCAAGCGATGTTGATCATCTTGAAAAGATTGTATCTTTAGTTGAAAATTTGTATTTTCTTTTTGAATTTCATCCCATAAATTCATAAAAGATTCACAGGGATAAAGTGTGGACGTTCCAACAACAAATTCTTTTTGATTATGAGTCCCTGCTCGTTGAACTTCTTTGATCATTTGTTGGCTCATTTTTTTAAGTTCATCAATTTTGTAAGCTAACACTTTTCCTGCTTCTGTAAGTTTGATTCCTTGAGGACTTCTGATAAACAATTTTACTTTCAACATTTCTTCTAAACTATTCATTTGTTTAATAATAGCTGTATGTGTTAAATAAAGCTCTTTAGCAGCTTTAGAAAAACTTCCACATTCAACAACTTTTAAAAAAATATCAAGTGCTGGTAAATACATAAAATCACCTCTTTAGTAGAAACTTATAGTTTCTACTATTGTATCTTTTCAAAACTTCTTTGTCAAACAAACTTCTTCTATAATAAAGACAGGAGGAATATCAAATGAAAAAAAGAATGATTGGAAATTTAGAAGTATCTGAAGTTGCTATGGGATGTATGGGATTTTCCCATGGCTATGGAAAAGTGCCAGAAGAAAGTTATAGTATTGAAGCTATTCAAGAAGCTTATCAATTTGGCTGTACTTTTTTTGATACAGCTGAAGCTTATGGACGTGAAATGTTTTATGAAGGACATAATGAACAAATTGTCGGTAAAGCTGTCAAGGACTTTAGAAAAGACGTTGTCCTTGCGACAAAATTGCATATCCATAATGAAGAACTAAATCTTGGAGAAACGGTTGAAGAGATTATTCGTCGTCATTTAAAAAAATCTTTAGAAAATTTACAAACAGACTATGTAGATCTTTATTATCTTCATCGTATTAATGAAAATATTGAAATTGAAGAAGTGGCCAAAGTTATGGGAAAATTAATTGACGAAGGCCTTATTAAAGGCTGGGGTCTTTCTCAAGTAGGTGTTGAAATACTTGATCGTGCTCATCAAGTTACTCCAGTAAGTGCTGTACAAAATCTTTATTCAATGATGGAAAGAGATTGCGAAAAAGAAGTCATTCCTTATTGTTTGAAACATCATATTGGAGTTGTTCCTTTTTCACCTATTGCGAGTGGTTTCCTATCAGGAAAAGTCACTACAGAAACAAAATTTGAAGGCGATGATGTTCGTAAATGGGTCCCTCAATTATCAAAAGAAAACATCGAACGTAATCAACCCCTATTAGAAATGATTCATGAACTTGCATTAAAGAAAAATGCAACAAATGCTCAAATTTCTTTAGCATGGATGTTGCATAAATATCCAAATGTTGTCCCTATTCCTGGTTCAAAAAATAAAGAAAGAATTTTAGAAAACTTAAAAGCTTGTCAAATTAGTTTTACCAAACAAGAATTTGATGATTTAGAAGCAGCTTTAAATAAAATTGAAATCTATGGACATCGTGGTATTGAAGAAAGTCAAAATAAGTCTTTTAGTGCCAATTGGCGAAAAAAATAATTTTTGATAAAATGTAATGGGAGGTGGATTTATGAAAATCTTAGTGTGTGCCCCATTACAAGAGGTGGAAAGTAAAAAAATCCAAGAATATTTTATAAATGATACAGTTCTTATTAAAAGAAGACCAACTCAAGAAGATATTGATCAAGTAGATGTGATTGTTGGAAATCCCCATCTTGATTTAAATTTAAATCAAGAACATTTACAAGCTATCTTACTTAATAGTGCAGGGAGTGATCAATATATCAAAGAAGGTATTTTAAACGAAACGACAAAACTTACAAATGCTAGTGGAAGTTATGGAATTGCCATTAGTGAACACGTTATTGGTATGATGATTACTTTCTGTAAAAACTTAAAAACGTATACTTTACAAATGAAAGAGGGAAATTGGCTTCCTTCAAAACAAGGAAAAGAAATTTATCATAGTCGTGTTTGTATTGTTGGATATGGTGATATTGGCTATGAAATTGCTAAAAGACTCAAAGCTTTTGATTGCCATATTACAGCTATTAAAAGAAGAGTCCAAAAGGATCTTCCTTATGTTGATGAAGTTGCAACAATCAATGATTTAGATACAATTTTACCACAAAGTGATTTTGTTATTCTATCTTTACCTCAAAGTAAAGAAACCATTCATCTTTTTAATTCAGAAAAATTATTAAAAATGAAAAAAGATGCTGTTTTAATCAATGTCGGTCGTGGAAGTGCAATTTGTAATGAAGATTTAATTAAAGTATTAAATCAAGGACATCTTTATGGTGTTGGCTTAGATGTTGTTGAAGAAGAGCCTTTACCATCAACTTCTCCTTTATGGACTTACGATCGTGTTTTAATCACTCCACATAGTTCAGGTGGTTTTGTCTGGCAAAGTGTCAGAAATTATTATACAGAGCTTGTTATTAGAAATATTCAACATTTAAAGAATAATGAAACTTTAGAAAATGAAGTTGATTTTCAAACTGGTTATCGAAAAGTTGTCACATACAAAAAATAGCGCCTTAGCGCTATTTTTATGTTATTCAAATTTTTGATCAACTTCAAAGATATTATGCCCATTTAAATAATCTTTAACAAGCATACGTTTTTTACCTTCTAATTGGAATTCAGTAATAATATAAACTCCATCTTGTACCTTTACTCCAATAGCATCTTTAAAAATCTTAACGATTGTTCCTGGTTCTTGATGTGCATGATGGCTCATTGCATTTGGACAATTATGTACAAGTCCTTGATAGATTTTTACTGTTTTTCCTTGATACGTTGTATAAGCTCCTGGCCAAGGATTTAATCCTCTTACATGGTTATAAACTTCTACTGCTGGCTTATTGAAATCAATTTTTTCTTGTTCTCTAGAAATAACAGGAGAATATGTTACTTTTGATTCATCTTGAGGAATGGATTCATTTGTCCCCTCAATAATAGCAGGCAGTGCTTCAATAATCGCTTCAGCTCCTAAAATAGATAAACGATCATAAAGTTCTCCTACTGTTTCATCATTAGAAATAGGTGTTTCTTTTTGATAAATAATATTTCCTGCATCCATCTTTTTTACCATATACATAATCGTAACACCTGTTTTTTCATCTCCATTTAAAATAGCATAATGAACAGGTGCACCTCCACGATATTTTGGAAGTAATGATGCATGAACGTTAATACATCCAAGACGTGGGCAATCTAAAACTTCTTGTGGAATCATTTGTCCATAAGCAGCTGTAATAATTAAATCAGGTTGCATATCGATAATGGCTTGATAATCTTCTTTGATACGTTGTGGTTGAAATACGGGTATATCATGTTCTAAGGCCACAACTTTAACTTCAGGCATTTTAAGTTCTTTTTTTCTTCCAACACGACGATCTGGTTGTGAAACAACTTGGACGATGTTGTAATCATGTTGAATTAAGTTTTTTAAAACAGCTTCAGAGAAAGTTGCTGTTCCCATAAATACGATTTTTAATTGATTCATTTTTTTCACTTCCTTCTATAAGATATTACTAATAAATTGCGAGATAAGCAAGACAATTGTTTGAATTATTTGGATACATATTTGACTTATCTTTTTAACAATTAAAGAAAGTGTATTATCTTTTTGATTATCATAGAAACCTTCATCTGAATTAACTTCTTTTTGTTTTTGTACATTTTGTTCAAAAGAAGTAATATTTTTAGAAACTAATTCATTTTGAATATAATGATTATTCAATAAACCATTCATACAAAACAATAATAAACCGACCATTGTAAAATCAATTAAAAGTTCTTTCATTGTAAATACTCCTTGATTACTTGAGACATCACTTCGATTGTATTTTGGACTTCTTCTTTCGTATTACTTTGTCCTCCAAATTCAATTAAAACTGTATGATCACAAATTCCTTGATTATAGTGATTTCTTTTTACCATAATTCCTTTAGATAAACCAGGCACTTTTTCATTTGCTCTATTAGAAAGTTCTGTAGATAATTGATTGACCATATCAAATTTTCCACTACTTTTTCCTACCACAAATAAAATCTTGGCATAACTTTTTTGATTATAAACAAGCGTTGAATATTTTTTATTGAGACTATCTCGATGAAAATCAATAACTAAATCATATTGACCATTTTCTCTTAAAGAATTTTCTAAATACATCTTTGAAACAACATAAGATTGATTATATGCAATGCGATGTATATTTTTATAATTTTCAAAATCATTTTGTTCAACATCACAAAAATAACCTTCTTTTGTTAAACAATCCTTTAAATAACTTGCTCCCTCTTTTACATTATATCCAACATATTCTTCTCCTTGATGTGTATTATAAAGATGAATTTTTTTACTTGAGGTAACTGGTACGCTTGTCTGCAAAGCTTCCGTTGTTGAAATTGCTTTAAAAACTTTCACATTTTGATGACTATAAGAAGGTAAATAGATAATCATTAAAACAATGATCATTATTTTGAAAATAATTTGAATAGATACTTTTATTTTCATAGGCGCTCTCCTTGTATTTATTCAAATATATGAGATAAATCAAGAATTATACCTCAAGTCATTCAGAGCCTTTGCTAGAAGAGCACTCATCCTTTCAACTGTTTCATCAATTTGTTTATCAGACATCACAAAATTACGATCAACCGGTGTCAATATTTCCTGTAATAAAGATTCTAATTCCTCTTGATCAAGACTCCCAATATGACCTAACAAATAACGTTGCTGGCTTGATGAAAGCGTTCCTTCATATTTTTCTCTTTTCCCAATTTTTAATCTATTTTTTATATCAATAGCATCTCCAAAATAATCTTTCATTAATTGAAAAACATCTTTAACAATTGAACTGGCATAAATAACAGTCGGAACCCCTATCGCAATGACTGGACAGCCTAAGGTTTCTTCTTGAATTGCTTGGCGATGATTACCAATTCCACTACCAGGATGAATACCGACATTATTAATTTGGATAACATGCCCTAATTTTTGATAATCTTTTGCACATAAAGCATCAATAACAATCACTAAATCTATTTGAAATTGATCTACCATTGCCTGGATCACCTCAACCGTCTCTACCCCTGTTTGATACATCACACCTGGTGTAAGTGACAAAATATCATAATAATGCTTTTCTAATTTAAGACTATCATCTAAATAATGCGTGACACGAATATCTCTTAAAGTACGTGGTCCAATCGCATCACTGGTTAAATAAGGATTACCAAGTCCTGTAACTAAAATACGAGGGTATTCATTTTGATCAATCATTTCTTTTAATATTTTTGTTATTTGCTCACTAATATTAGAAATATGATCTTTAAAAAAAATTTCAATATACTTTCCTTTTTTTAAATAATCCGTATCTTCTAAAAACTCATACGTTTCAATCGAAAAGTCCTCTTTTTTTTCAATCTTTCTTTGATAATGTTTTCCTTCTTTTAATAAATCCAATGATTCTTTCGCTAAATCACTATGTGTATTATACTTATTCATATTCTCACCTGCATAATTATTCCCTTATTTCCAACAAATTACACAAAATTGTTGCAATTCATTGACTTTTTATATATAATGAAGTGGCAAATTGCAAAGCGAGGTGAAAAATCATGGCAAATATGAAACAACAAATCAAACGTTATAAAAACGATAACAAAAAAAGAGCTAAAAACGCTTCTTATAAATCAGCTTTAAAAACTGCAATCAAAAACGTAAGAGCTGAAGTTGAAGCTGGAAATAAAGAAGCTGCTGAAAAAGCATTAGTAATCGCTTCTAGCAAATTAGATTCTTATGTAAACAAAGGAATCCATCATAAAAACTACGCTATTAGACAAAAATCTAAATTAGCTAAATTAGTTAACTCAATCTAATCATTGAAACCAGACATTTGTCTGGTTTTTTTGTTTATTCTTTCTTTTCTTGATTATAATGTTAATAGACTTTGAAATAAAATAAGAGTAAAATATTTTTACATTACAAGGAGATGTATTTATGGAAAGAAAAGATATAGAAGAAAAATATACTTGGGATCTTTCTAAAATTTATCAAGATCCTCAAGAGTTTTATCATGATATAGAAGTCAGCCAACAATTACTTGATGAATTGACTTCATTTAAAGGAAAAATGACTGAAAGCATTGATACCCTTTTACGCTTTTTATCAAAGCGTGATGAAATGTCAATGCTTGTAAGTAAAGCTTATTGTTTTGCTCATTTAAACTGTGATGTAGAGCCTAAAGAACAAGAATATCAAAAAATGCTTGCTACAGTGATGTCACTGATTCAACAATCAAGTGTTAAACTTGTATTTGTTGATAATGAAATCGTTGAAAATGATAAAAAAGTAAGAGAATATTTAAAAGATGAACGTTTAAAATCTTATCGCTATTCTTTAGAAAATGCTTTAGCGTTTAAACCTCATTTATTAGATAAAGAACAAGAAGAATTGGTTGCAAAAGTAGACAATATCTCTGAACTTGCAGAACAGGTTTTTGATTCTTTACGTTTAGAGTTTGAAGATGTTGAAGTCAATGGTCAAAAGAAAACATTAAATCAAGCAACACTTAATGAATTTTTAAAGAATAAAAATGGAGACGTCAGAAAACAAGCTTACCATCATTTCTTTAAAGAATATCAACGTTTTGAAAATACCTTTGCCTCAACTCTTTCAGGGGTTATGAAAAAAGATGCTTTTTATAGTGATATTCGTCATTTTGATTCACCACTTGCTGCAAGTGTTTTTAACGATGATGTTCCTACCGATTTATTTTTTAAGATTTTAGATAAAGCAAATAATGAATATCGTTATTTATTCCATCGCTATAATCATTTAAAAAAAGAAATTCTTGGGCTAGATGAACTTTATAATTATGATTTATCAGTTCCTCTTGTAAAAAGTGTTTCTAAAAAATTTACAATTGAAGAATGCTTTGACATCATCAATCAAGCTCTAGCTCCTTTTGGTAAAGATTATTTAGCTATTATTAATCGTGCTAAAGATGAAAGATGGATCGATTACTACCCTACTACTGGTAAACGTGGTGGTGCTTATAGCAGTGGAAGCTATTTAACACAACCTTATATCTTAATGAACTTTATTGGTGATTATAATTCATTATCAACAATAATCCATGAATTAGGTCATAGTGTGCATACTTATTTATCAAGTCATAATCAAGACTATATTAATAGTAATTATCGTATTTTTGTAGCAGAAGTTGCTTCAACCGTTAATGAAACCTTACTTATTAACTATATGATGGATCATGCTTCATCAAAAGAAGAAAAAGCCTATTATATGTATGAACAATTAGAAAACTGTGTCGGTCTTATTTTTAGACAACCGATGTTTGCGGACTTTGAACATCGTCTTCATGAAATGGCTAAAAACAATGAACCCATGTCTTCTAAAATCATGACTGATCTTTATGCAAAATTAAATCAAGAATATTTTGGTGAAGATGTAAAAATGGATGAACTTGTGGGTTGGTCTTGTTATTATGTTCCTCATTTCTATTATGATTATTATGTTTATAAATACACTTTAGGAATGACTGTTGCTTTAGCTATCGTTAAACGTATATTAAATGGTGACACGCAACAAGTTGAACGTTATTTAAACTTCTTAAAATCAGGTGGAAAAGAATCTCCTGTTGACTTATTAAGTCATGCTGGTGTCAATCCTTTAGACGATGCTATTTATGATGATGCTTTCCATTATTTTGAAGATTTGTTAAATGAATTTGAAAAGCTGGTAAAATAATTTATAATAGTATTAGGTGATAGAAATGAAAAGAGAAGAAACAAGAGCGTTTCAAGTAGGAAATTTAACATTAGGTGGTAATAATCATGTCATTATTCAATCCATGACAAATACCAAAACCAAAAATGTAGAAGCAACCGTTAAACAAATCCAAGAATTAGAAGATGCCGGTTGTGAAATGGTCAGAATGGCTGTTTTTGACAAAGAAGATGCATATGCGATTGCTGATATCAAAAAACAGGTGCATATTCCTTTAGTTGCCGATATTCATTTTGACTATCGTTTAGCTTTGATTGCGATTGAATCAGGAATTGATAAAATTCGTATTAATCCTGGAAATATTGGAAGTATTGAAAAAGTAAAAGCAGTTGTTGAATCTTGTAAAGAACATCATATTCCTATTCGTATTGGTGTCAATAGTGGTTCTTTAGAAAAAGATATCTTAGAAAAATATGGTCGTCCTACTGCTAAAGGAATGATTGAAAGTGCAAAGAAACATATTGATATTTTGGAAAGTCTAGATTTCCATGATTATTGTATTTCTTTAAAATCTTCCGATACGATGCTTACAATTGAGGCCTATACACTTGCGAGTGAGACTTTTGATTGTCCCCTTCATTTAGGGGTTACAGAAGCCGGAACAAAGCTTGGAGGAACAATTAAATCTTCTTTAGGAATTGGTACTTTATTATATCAAGGAATTGGAAATACGATTCGTGTTTCTTTAAGTGATCATCCTGTAGAAGAAATTAAAGTCGCAAAAACATTACTTAAAGAATTGGGATTAATTAAAAATGTTCCTACCCTTGTATCTTGTCCAACTTGTGGAAGAATTCAATATGATTTAATTCCAGTCGCTAAAGAAATTGAAGATTTCTTAAATAATATTCATCAAGATATTACCGTAGCCATTATGGGTTGTGCAGTTAACGGTCCAGGTGAAGCCAAAAATGCCGATATTGGTATTGCCGGTGGTGTTAAAGAAGGATTATTGATCAAAAAAGGAAAAATTATTAAAAAAGTTAAACAAGAAGACATGGTACAAACGCTCAAAGATGAAATTTTAAAGATGGTTAATTCATAAAACCATCTTTTTTTCATATGTATATAACTATGGAGGCGTAAAACTATGGAAAATTTATTCATTGAACATTTTTTATCGTATGAAGATTTTAGAAGCAATAAGGAAATACAAGCATTAGAGCTAAATGAAGAAGATTTGAAGGTGATCTATCAAGTGATAGATCAAAATCGTTTTTTACTCTGTAGTGAACATTATTTACCTATTCTATTTCAATCAATTATGAAAAAAACTAGTGTTGCCACTAGTTTAAAATTGAAATCTTTGTTTCAAAATCATCATTCAATATTTCTAAATTCTTGATTTTTCAACATATCTATTTCTTCTTTATAAGGAGCTTTACCATCAATATAAGGTGTTTCTAAAATCTTAGGAACATCTTTTATTCTTTCATTATGAGCAATCCCATTTAAAATATCAAAACCAATCTCACCTAAGCCAAGATTTGCATGACGATCTTTATGAGCCCCTTTAACATTTTTAGAATCATTTAAATGAACAACAAGTAAACGATCTAAACCAATCACTTGATCAAATTCATCTAAGATTGCATCAAAATTTGATAAATCATAACCTGCATCATGAATATGACACGTATCTAAACAAACACCTAATTTTTCAGGATAATCACAATGAGAAATCAAATAATTGATTTCTTCAAATGTCTTTCCTAACTCACTGCCTTTTCCTGCCATTGTTTCTAAAGCAACCTTTCCTTGATAAGGTGTATCTTTTAATACTTCATTTAAACCTTTAATAATTTGTTGAAGACCTACTTCTTCTCCGGCTTTTACATGACTTCCAGGATGTAAAACAAGAATCGATGTCCCAATATCTTGACATCTTTGAAGTTCTTGTTTTAAGAAGTTAACTGCTAATTCAAAAGTTTCTTCTTTAACAGTATTGGCAAGATTAATGATATAAGGTGCATGAACAACAACATTTTTTAAATCAATGTTATTTTCCTTCATTAAAGCTTTTGCCTCATCCACCTTTAATTCACTAATGGCTTTTCTTCTGGTATTTTGTGGTGCTCCTGTATAAAACATAAACGTATTAGCACCATAAGATAAAGCTTCTTTTACTGAACCTAAAAGCATGTCTTTTCCAGACATTGAGACATGACTACCAATTATCATTGCCTTCCTCCATACGTTTAGCAATTTGTGCTTGACGTGCACGTTCTTTCTTTTGACGACGAATATCTTCACGAATCATTGCACGTTTTTGTTTACGTACAACTTGTTCTACTTGATATTTACGTTTCTTTTTATATCCTGGTTTCACTTTTTTAGGTTTACGGATAATCATTTGAACTTGTTTTTCAAGTTCAGTTTGTTGACGAATACGTTTTTTACGTTTTTCTCTTTGTCCTAAGTCAACAAATTGTCCGTTTTTAAGTTGCATATTCTTAAATTCAATCCCTTTTCTTTCAAGAATCGCAATATTCTTTTCATCAGTTGTATCATACATGCTATAACAAATACCTGTATAGTTTCCACGCCCTGAACGTCCACTACGATGAATATAGAAATCAGGTTCTGTTGGAAATTGCATATTAATAACATGAGAAACACCATCGATATCAATTCCACGTGCAGCAATATCTGTTGCAACAATATATTGATATTCATTGTTATTGATTTGACGCATCATTTTCTTTCTTTCACGTGGTTCTAAATCTCCATGAATTTCACCAACTTTATAACCATCTTCTCTTAACTGACGAGTAATTTTTGATACTTCTGTTCTTTTGTTAGCGAAAATAATACAAATATAAGGATCAATTGTTGCCATGATCTTCTTTAAAACATCATAACGATCTTGATGCTTTGTTGCGAGTAAAATATGTTCAACATTAGCTGTTGTAGCAAGTTTACTATCGATTTCAATAGTAACTGGACTTTGCATATATTTCTTTAAAAATGGTCTTAGATTTTGTGGAATCGTTGCTGAGAAAACCATCATTTGTAGATCATTAGCCATTTTTCCTGCCACAGCATCAATATCTTCTAAATAACCAAATTCTAATGTCATATCTGCTTCATCCACCACAAAAGTTTTTGCTGTTGTAATTTGTAAAGCTTGCGCATCTAAAGATAAATCTTTGATACGTCCTGGTGTTCCAATAACCACATGTGGTTGTGTTGAAAGTTTATTAACAGCTCTTTGACGGTCACTTCCTCCAACAATCAATGAAACACGTAATTCTGGTAAATATTTTGTAAATGTTTTAGCGTTATTAAATAATTGAGAAGCAAGTTCTCTTGTTGGTGCTGTAATAACGGCTTGCACACAATCTTTATTGACATCAATACGAGACATGATTGGTAATAAAAATGCATGTGATTTACCTGTCCCTGTTTGTGAAATCCCGATAATATCTTTATTCTTTAATACAAGGGGAATGACTTTTTCTTGTATTGGGGTTGGCTTTTTAAAACCTAACTCTTTAATTACTTGATTACAATATTCTTGTAATTTAAAATCTTGAAAAGTTGCCATAAAATCCTCCTTTTTTCTTTTTTTAGTCACGTTATTATACCACATTTTTGATACATTTCAACAAATATTATAGATGGATTTTTATAATTATTCTATAATACTCTTGTTGGAGGTGATTAGATGATCTTAAATACTGGTAATCGTACAGATATTCCTGCCTTTTTTAGTGACTGGTTTTTTAATCGTATTCAAGAAGGTTTTGTCTGTGTTCGTAATCCCTATTTCCCTCATCAAGTTACAAAATATATTTTAGATCCTCAAGTCATTGATATTATTTGTTTTTGTACTAAAAATCCTAAACCAATGCTTTCACGTCTAGATTTAATCAAAGACTATAAACAATTTTGGTTTGTAACAATTACCCCTTATAATCAAATGATTGAACCCTATGTTCCTAATAAAAATGAAATTATTCGTAGCTTCATTGAACTATCTAAAAAAATAGGAAGTCATTGTATTGGTTGGCGTTATGACCCTATCTTTTTAAATGATTATTATACTATCGAATATCATCTTCGAATCTTTGAAAAAATGTGTCAAAAACTCACTGGATATACTCATCAATGTGTCATTAGTTTTATTGATCTTTACCAAAAAACAAAAAAGAATTTTAAAGATGTTCAAGAAGTAAGTCAAAAAGATCAAATTTATCTTTGTCAAAAATTTGTAGAAATTGGAAAAAAATATGACATTGAAATCTATACATGTCACGAAAATGAATCTTTAAAAACAACAGGTGTTCATACAAGTGGCTGCATGAACCAACAAATTATTGAAAGAGCTCTTGGTGATTCATTAAAACTACCTAAAATAAATGAAGCTAGACAAGGATGTCGTTGTTTATTAAATAATGATATTGGCGTTTATAATACGTGTTTACATGGTTGCCTTTATTGTTATGCCAATTATGATCGTGCAACTGTTTTAAAAAATGTTAAAATGCATAATAAAAAGTCCCCTTTTTTAATTGGAGACTTTCAAAAAGACGATATTATTAAAGAAGCAAAACAAGTTTCTTATATTGATCGACAACTTTCCCTATTTTAAAGGATGTGCGTGGCGATAAGCAACACCTCTAGTAATACGTAATAAATTATCTTCTCCAGGAAATTTAACAGGCACGACTGGATTTTCTTGATACATTTTCATTACATCTTCAATATCGACAATGATTTCATCAAATTTCATGAGTCCATACATTTTAGGTGGAAGTAAATAAAGTGGTTTATCAATTGTTTGATTTTTTAAAGCTCTATCTAATTCTACCTTCAAATGTGGACATAAAATGACAACATCAAAACGGTCTAATTCTTTTAATCCTAAACCAAATGGTAAAAATTCAATACTGTATTTATCTTCTAAATTTTTTTCTTTAATTTCTTTTTCCATTCTTGTTGCAATAGCACTTGAAGAAAAGCCTCCACCACAACATAATAATATTCTAATCATTTAAACACCTCACTATTTGTCAGTATAACATATCCTCCGTTTCAATGTAAGGGCTTTTATTTTTCTTTGTAATCTTTATCTTATCTTTTTAAGTTTCACTTTTTTACCTTTTCATCATATTTTATAGTAGGTGATTTTATGTATCCTTATCAAAACCCTAATTATTATTACTATCAACCTCAGATGTATCCTTATTTTCAAAGAATGCCTAAAAAATTTAATTTACAACATACTCTTCATACAACGATACGAGGAATTCAAATTGCAAATCAAGTTATACCTATTATCTATCAAGTAAAACCATTAATTGATAATACCAAACAAGGTTTGACTTTATTAAAAGCAATGAATCATTTAAATGACATAGATTTTGATGAAATAGAAAAGGAATTAAAACCAATTTCTAAAGAAAACAATGAAATATTTGAAAATATGTTATAATCATCTTTGAGGTGATAAAAAATGTTAGTAAAAGGAATTGTTCCTAGAGGGTATTGTAAAGGCGTTGTTCGTGCAATTGAAATAGCTAAAAAACAAGCACACCAAACAACACCTGTTTATATTCTAGGAATGATTGTACATAATCAATATATTGTAAATGCTTTAGAAGATTTAGGAATTCAAACAATTGATATCAAAGGAAAAACACGATTAGAACTATTAGATGAAATCAATGAAGGAAAAGTCATTATTACTGCTCATGGAGCAAGTCAAAAAGTATTTGATAAAGCGAAAGAAAAAGGTTTAGAAGTAATTGATGCTTCTTGTTTAGATGTAATTAAAACTCATGATCTTATTCAAGATAAATTAAATGAAGGTTATGAAATTTTGTATATTGGTAAAAAGGGGCATCCTGAAGCAGAAGGCGCAATTTCAATTGATGAAAAAAGAATTCATTTAATAACAAATACAGATGATTTAAAAGCAATAGATCCTACTAAAAAATATGTTATGACTAATCAAACAACAATGTCGCTTTATGATGTTTATGATTTATGCGAAAAAGCAAAAGAGATTTTACCTTTTGTAGAAATTGAAAAAGAAACATGCACAGCTACTAAAATACGTCAAGAAGCTATTAAAAACATTGAAGATGATGTTGATATTATCTTTATTGTGGGTGATCCTCATTCAAACAATACAAGAAAACTTGCAAGTATTGCTCATGATTATCATACATGTGATGTTTATATGATTGAAAGTATTGATGATTTAGAAATTGAATGGTTAAAAAATAAAAGATATGCTGCTGTAAGCTCAGGAGCTTCTACACCAACATATCTTACAAATCAAGTAATTGATTATTTAAAACAATTTGATATCAATGATTCTAAAACATATCAAAAACCTATCATTGATAAAAATAAAATATTAAACCAAAAAGATGCCTAGGCATCTTTTTCTTGTGGTAACCATTGTACTTTGAAAAAATAAATAATAAAAATCAAACTACATACGACCCATGTTGTAGGCCATCCTAAAAAGACATAAACAATATCACTTGTTACTTTTGTAATTAAGAAAAGATAAATTTGTCTTAAGAAAACAAAAGAGAATATCATCACATACATTGGAACAGCTGAACGTCCAGCTCCACGTAAAACTCCATTGATAACTTGATTGATTGGTAAAACAATATAGAATGGTAAGAATGTTAACTGCATCAATCTTCCAGCATCAATTACATCTTTTTCTTGATTAAATAAGGCAATAAAATCACGACCAAAGAAATACATAATTACTACAAAACAAGCAATGGTAAGTGTTGCTAATGCTGTTGTAATATAAGCTCCTTTTTTTACACGGTCATACTGTTTGGCTCCTATATTTTGACCAACAAAAGTTGTAATAGCCATATTAAAGGCTTGTAAAGGTAAGTTAACAAAACCATCTATTTTAATCGTTACAGAATAACCTGCAATGACAGAGGCTCCATAAGCATTAATATAAGATTGAACAATAACATTTGATAAAGAAACAATACTTTGTTGAAAACCTGTAGGTAAACCAATTTTTATAATTTTTAATAAAATTTCTTTGTCAAAACCAATTTCCTTTAAAACAACTTTATAATCATCCTCTGTTTTCATTAAAACATACATGACCATAATCGCTGAAATAGCTTGAGCGATTAAAGTCGCATATCCTGCACCAGCTACACCAAAATGAAAATATTTAACAAATAAAAAGTCTAAGATAATATTAATAACACTTGAAAAAATCAAAAAATAAAGCGGTCTTTTAGAATCTCCCACCGAACGTAAGATACCTGATCCCATATTATAGACCATTACAAAAATAAGACTCCAAAAATAAATAGACAAATAAGTTGAAGCTTCAGAAAAAACTTCACTAGGAACACCGATTGCTTTTAAAATTGGATCATTAAATAATAAACCAACAATCGTTAAAACAACTCCCATAACAAGAGTTAAAGCGATACTATTATGAATTGCTCTTTTCATTTTACAAGTATTACCAGCTCCAAAGAATTGAGCAATAACAACTCCTGCTCCTGTTGAAATGCCCATAAAAAAACCAATCAACATATTAATGATGGGTGTACTTGCACCAACTGCCGCTAAAGCAACTTTTCCAACATAATTTCCTACAACATAAGAATCGACTGCATTATAAAGCTGTTGGAATAAGTTACCTATTAATAAAGGAATTGAAAACAAAATAATTGCTTTGACAATACTTCCTTTTGTTAAATCCTGTGTATTTCCTTTCATACATTCACCTTCCGCTTATAATTTTACTCTTATTTTATTGAAAACAAAAATATTTGCACGAAATGAAAAAAATAATTTCAATACATTCTTTTCGCTATAATAAAATTAAGTTGGAGGTTAGTTATGAGTAAAAAAATTATCTTTTTTGATGTTGATGGTACTCTCGTTGATGTCAGACCTGCAAGAGAATATGTACCAGAATCAACAATCAAAGCAGTAAGAGAAACAAGAAAAAAAGGAAATCTATGTTTTTTATGTACAGGAAGATCACTTGCTGAAATCTATCCTCATATTTTAGATGTAGGTTTTGATGGTATTATTGGTGCTGGTGGTGGATTTGTAACAATTGGTGAAGACATGCTTTATCATAAAAAAGTATCTGATAAAGATGTCCATCGTGATGTAGAATTATTTTAAGAAAATGATTATGACTATTAACTTGAAAGTAATGGTGGTTTGTTTGC
>NZ_JBKYAR010000004.1:0-4700 GCF_047023275.1 Faecalibacillus sp.
TGTCCTCTCACTCGTCTCTCTCGTCGAGTGCCCATTTATATTACCATCTCTTCTTAATTTTGTAAAGCTTTTTCTCTATCTTTTTTTCCTTTTTTCTCTCTTTTCTCCTTTTTCTCCCTTTTCATCGACGTTTTTTTATCAAATGTTTTTTGGACTTTTTTCTTTTTTTGCCTCATATACAATAAATCTAAGCCTTATGGCTTAGATTTATATGCAAAAAAAAGCAGATTTTTCTGCTTTTACTGTTTTTTATCTTTTTCTACTAGTAAATGAATATACTCATTTACTTGATCGTGCAAATCTTCTCTATCTAACGAAAAATCAATTGTTGCTTTGATAAATCCAAATTTATCCCCTACATCATATCTTTTCCCTTCAAAATCATATGCATACACTGCTTGTCTATCTAATAATCTTTTAATTGCATCAGTTAATTGAATTTCTCCTCCTGCACCTTTTCCTTGTGTTTCTAATAATTCAAAAATTTCAGGAGTTAATACATATCTACCTAATACTGCTAATTGACTTGGTGCTTCTTCTTGTGATGGTTTTTCTACCATATCTGTTAATTTTACTAATCTACCTTTAGCTGGATGTGATTTTGATGGTTCTACAATTCCATATTTACTCACATCTTTTTTAGCAACTGTTTGAACACCCACAACTGAAGCTGATGTTTTTTGATACTGTTCAATTAATTGTTTTAAAGCTGGTTTACCTTCTTTATTAACAACCACATCATCTCCTAATAAAACTGCAAATGGTTCATCTCCAATAAATGACTTAGCACATAATACTGCATGTCCTAATCCTTTTGGTTCTTTTTGTCTTATATAATAAATATTAGCCATATTTGCAATATCTTGTATCATTTTTACTTGTTCTAATTTTCCAGATTCTTTTAACCTTTCTTCTAATTCATAATTTTTATCAAAATGATTTTCCATGGCATGCTTATTACTATTAGTAATAATAAGAATTTCTTCAATTCCACTATCTACTGCTTCTTGAATAATATATTGAATTGTAGGAATATCTACAATTGGTAACATTTCTTTAGCAATTGCTTTTGTAGCGGGTAAAAATCTTGTTCCTAGTCCTGCTGCTGGGATAATAGCTTTTCTTACTTTTTTATTCATTTTTCTATCCTTCCTTTTATAGAAAATATTTCATTTTAACCATACCATCTTTTCAATTTTTATCAAGTTATTAAACTATTTCTTCTAAAAATTCAAAAAATAATATAGTTATCTTTTTATATGTTTTCATTTACATCTTCATGTTCACATATATAATTCATTTTTTTAATAAAATTCAATCTAATATTCGTACTTTCTCTACTATATGCACTATCTGTTTCTTCGTATCCTCTTCTGAGATTTCCATCAGATTCACATAATCTGCGTATGTTCCATGATACTCTGCATCAAGAGAAGATTGGACGTAGGATTTGGCATCGAAATCTAATTGCTTGGAACAAGTACTAAAACTAACGCATAACATTGCTGTTCCGAAAATCACTATATATTTTTGTAATCTCTTCATCCTGTCATCCTCGCACTTTTACTTTACGAAAAAATCCACAAATTTTTCAGCTTTTGCTGGCAGTTTAAATTTATATTCTTTCCCGTCATAATTAAAAGAAAACTTTCCACCAAACAATCCTGCCTTTCCTCGGATATTTTTCATATCAGGAATATGAATCTTTGCCAGTTGTTCACCATAAGAATTATCGATATTAGCTTTCTGAATATACAATACATCCTTGTACACGCTTAGAAGAACTAGCCCATTTATTGTTCCTATGACGCCTCCAATTCCTCCTTTGACCGATGCATAAACATATATGCGCTTATCATCTAATACTTTTTTCCTTAATTAGCTTTTCTATTACTTGATCTTCTTTCAATATTTACCACCTCATCTCATTTAAAAGCCAAAGTTAGCATTATCTAATTTTAGCTTTTAAATGTTTTATTTTTCTCTTACAGTATTATGAAAATTATAACTTATCAATTTCAATATCTGAGTGTATTTCCTTTGCATCTTCCATTGCCTCATTTAAAACTGAAATCAGATCTCTTCCATCATTAGTAACAAAATAATTAGACAAATCAGTAATATCTGAACTGATATTATTTCCCCATGGAGGTGTCAATTTTAAATCTTCTGCATCCCATACTACATAAGATGGAGGAAATTTTTTCAGTTCTTTTTTTATTCTACCTAATTCTTCCATTCCTTCGTTTATATCTTGATTTTTTAAACGACCTTGATATAGTTCTTTCATCAATTTAGGATAAACACTCCCCCACTTTCCATTTTCCAGTCTAATACATATTGTTGAAAAAAAAGCATGCAAAAAATCACTAGTTCCAACTTGATACCAATAATAGTCTACTTTAAATCCTACCGCCATCTTATCCTCCTTACTTCTTAAAGCGTACATCTAACAATGGATTTGCTGTTTGCAAATCATCTGCCATTTGCTTTATAGTTTTATTAGGTACATCTTGTCCTCTTATATCTATTATAACCGTTTGCAATGTGTCCTCTGGCAAATTATCTAATCGTTGATTATACTGTTTATTTATGTTTCCTTTTAAGCTACTTCTTTAAATTGATATAAAGTTTCTACAAGCAAACAATTGATTGCCATAATAGCAAAACCTGTTGTATCAAGATCATTATTATCTAATAAAATATCAATTGACTTAAAATAACGACCATTCCATAATATTCTGTCTTCAAAAATATTTATAGCAGTCTCCCATTTCTTTATTCCCTTCAATTTTCTTATTTATTTTTTGATAACAAGACAATACTTTCTACATGCTTAGTATGAGGGAACATATCATATAGATACATTGTATCTGTATGATATCCTATCTTTTTAAAATATTGAATATCTCTTATTTGTGTTGTTGGATCACATGAAATATAAACAACTTGTTTAGGATTTAATATTTTAACAGAATCCATAAATTGTTTTGTAGAACCACTTCTAGGTGGATCCATAATAACAACATCCACTTTATATTTTTCTTTAGCTAAAGATTTCATAAATTCAGTTGCATCATCACATACAAACTGAATATTAGAAAGATGATTCATCTTAGCATTATTTTTAGCATCCTTAATAGCATCTCTATTACTTTCCACCCCAATGACTTGTTTTACATTTTGAGATAAGATCATTCCTATTGTTCCAATACCACAATACGCATCAATTGCAGCTTCATCCCCTTTTATATTTAATAAAGATAATGCTTTAGTATAAAGGTTAACACATTGATCATGATTAATTTGATAAAAAGATTGTGGTGAAATTTTAAATTTCAAGCCACATAATTCATCAACAATAAATCCTTTCCCATAAAGAACCTTATCTTCATTACCTAAAACAATTGGTGTTTTTCTTGTATTGACATTTAAAACAATCGTTTTAATACTCGGAAATTTTTTGACCAATTGACTACAAAATTGTTTAGAACCACGCCATATATTTTCATTACATACTAAAACGACCATTGTTTGATCTGTTTTAACTGCACGTCGAATTAAAACATGTCTTAATAATCCTTTATTTCTTTTACGATCATAAATAGAAACATGAAATTTTCTTAAATAGCTTTGTATATATTGCAAGATTTCATCCATAATATCTTCATGTAATAAACAATGTTTATATGGAATAATATCTTGACTATGTTCTTCATAAAGACCATATTCATATTTTTGATTAAAAGCCACAATTGCTTTATTTCGATACCCATTAGCTAATGGCGAAGCCATTGTTGATTTTACATCAATCTTTAGTTTTGCTTTCTTTATTTCTTTTTCTATAAATAATGTCTTTTCTTTTAATTCATTTTGATATTGATCTTGTGGATAAAAGCATCCTCCACATTTCTTTATAATTGGACATTTCATTTTTATCACCCTTTACTTGTCAATTATTATAACATAGGTATTATCATTTGATGAAATGATTTATGAGTGTTATAATCTAGCGGAGGTGAAATATATGAGTAAAATAGATATTATTTCTGGCTTTTTAGGTGCTGGAAAAACAACATTAATTAAAAAATTAATTGCTGAAGCATATCAAAATGAAAAAATCGTATTAATAGAAAATGAATTTGGAGAAATTGGAATTGATGGAACATTCTTAAAAGATTCTGGTGTTACAATCAACGAAATGAACTCTGGATGTATTTGTTGTAGTTTAGTAGGAGATTTCGAAACATCATTAAAAGAAGTTTTAGATACTTATCATCCTGATCGTGTTATTATCGAACCTTCTGGTGTTGGTAAATTATCCGATGTTATTAAAGCAGTTTCTACAATCAATAGTGATGAAATGGAATTAGATAATTTTATTACAGTTGTAGATGCTAAAAAATGTCGTATGTATACTAAAAACTTTGGTGAATTCTATAATAACCAAGTTGAACATGCCTCATTAATTGTATTAAGTCGTAGCCAAGATGTTACTGAATTTCAATTACAAGAATGTTTAGACATCTTAAAATGTTTAAATGATCATACCCCAATTATTACAACTGCTTGGGACAAATTAAATGGTTTAGATATCATCAACGCTTGTGAAGTAAATATTCAAGAAGAATTATTACATGAACACGACCATGACCATGAATGTTGCGGACATGATCACCATGAACACGATCATGACCATG